>NZ_VFTK01000056.1:0-28265 GCF_006439495.1 Mesorhizobium sp. B3-1-8 | reverse complement strand
ACTCCAAAACCCCTTCGGGCCAAAAGTGTTACCCATGTCTCCGGTATAAACCGTAACCCATGTGTCCGGAACGGACCAAGAGGGGATGGTGCCCAGAGGCGGATTCGAACCACCGACACGCGGATTTTCAGTCCGCTGCTCTACCAACTGAGCTATCTGGGCCTGTGCCGGCTAAAGGGATACGCCCGCCGGGTTTCGCGAAGGCGCCGGCGGCGCCCCTTGAAAGCGCGTGGGTTATAGCACGGGAATTCTGCCTGTCCAGCGCCTAGGTGTCGATTTCATCAGGAAAGAAAAATCGCCGGGAAACGGCCCGTCGCCGGCTGCGCTCACGGCTCGTCCTTGGGCGTCGGGCCCGGCTTCGGGCTGTCCTCTTCTTCCTCTTCGCCGTCGCGGACGGGGATGACATAGGCGCCCTTCAGCCAGCGATTGAGGTCGATGTCCTTGCAGCGCGCCGAGCAGAACGGGTAGTGCTCGCGCGCCGAGGGTTTGCCGCATTCGGGGCAGGGCCGCTTCGGCCTCAGCGGCGTGACCTTGTCGTCCGGACTCATGAGCGCGAAGCGTGCCAGTTCTGGTGCGCCTTGAAGCCTTCGCCCGCAAGCAGCGCCACGCTCTCGTAGAGCGGCAGGCCGACCACATTGGTGTAGGAGCCGACCAGCTTGACGACGAACGAGCCGGCCAGGCCCTGCACGGCATAGCCGCCAGCCTTGCCGCGCCATTCGCCCGAGGCGACATAGGCGTCGATCTCCTCGCGCGGCAGCCGCTTGAAGCGCACCCTGGTTTCCACCAGCCGCTGGCGCAGCTTGCCGCCGGGCGTGATCAGGCAGATGCCGGAATAGACCCGGTGCGAGCGGCCGGAAAGCAGGCCGAGGCAGTTGATGGCGTCGTCGATCGTCTCGGCCTTGGGCAGGATGCGCCGCCCGACCGCCACCACCGTGTCGGCGGCGAGGATGAAGGCGGGTGCATAGTCCTCCTCGCTCTTCAGCGAGGCCAGCGCCTTCTCGGCCTTGTCCTTGCAAAGGCGCTTGGCCAGCGAGCGCGGATGCTCGGCGCGCAGCGGCGTCTCGTCGACATCGGCGGGCAGCACCCGGTCCGGCTCGATGCCGGCCTGCTGCAGCAATTCGATGCGGCGCGGCGAACCCGAGGCAAGCACGAGCTTCTGCAGGATGCTCATGTGAGCATGATGCCGAAAAGTGTGAAGCGGTTTTCGGGCGACATCATGCTCCACTCTTTGATTTGGAGCCGGATGATTTCAGGTCGAACAGGCCTGAAATCATCCGGCTCTAGCTTCGCGCGGACTGTTACTTGAAACGGTAGGTGATGCGGCCCTTGGTCAGGTCGTAAGGCGTCATCTCGACCAGGACCTTGTCGCCGGTCAGCACGCGGATGCGGTTCTTGCGCATGCGGCCGGCCGTGTGGGCGATGATTTCGTGTTCGTTTTCGAGCTTCACGCGGAACATCGCATTGGGCAGCAGTTCGGTGACCACACCTGGAAACTCGAGGACTTCTTCCTTCGGCATTCGATACCTTTGCTTGGATGGGCGTTCCGGCGCCTAGAGCATGATGCCGAAAAGTGTGAAGCGGTTTTCGGACGACATCATGCTCTACTCTTGATCTGGAGTCGGACCTGAAATCACCCGACTCCAACCGGAATTTGCGCGGAACCTATATGATAATCATCCGCTTGTGAACAAGCTTAATCCGGGGCGCTTTCAGCCCCCGGTGCCGCAAAACGTCGACTTATGCGGGTCTTCAGCCGCTCGCGCACGTCGCGATAGGCGGCCATGATGTGCTCGCGCGTGCCGCCGGTGTCGGTCGGGTCGGGCATCGGCCAGTACTCGACCTCGACGGCGAGCGATCGGGTGAGCTCGAGGGCCGCATGATGCGCTTCCGGCGCCAGCGTGACGATCAGGTCGAAATAGTCGTCTTCCAGCTCCTCCAGCGTCCTGGGCTGGCGCGCGCCGAGCGACAGGCCCTCTTCGGCAAGCACCGCGTCGACGAACGGATCGCGCTCGCCGGCGCGCACGCCAGCGGAAGCGACGAAGGTGGTGGCGGGAAGCATGCGGCGCGCCAACTGTTCCGCGATCGGCGAGCGCACGGCGTTCATGCCGCACAGGAACAGGATCGAATGCGGCAGGGCGGCCACTAGAGCATGGTCCCAAAAAGTGGGAACCGGTTTTTGGAAAAGATCATGCTCCAACCAGAGAGCATGATCCCGAACCGGAGGTCAGCCACGCAAAAAGTGGGAACCGGCTCTCGGAGAAGATCATGCTCCAACAAAAGAGCATGATCCCGAAAAGTGGGAACCGGTTTTCGGAAAAGATCATGCTCCAACAAAGAGCTGGATCAGGACGGTGTTTCAACGAAACGTCATCCTGATCTAGCCTCGCCAGTGCAGCACGCAGACCAGCGTGAACAGCCGGCGCGCCGTGTCGAAGTCGATCTCGATCTTGCCGGCGAGCCGGTCCATCAGCGTCTGCGAGCCCTCATTGTGCAGGCCACGCCGGCCCATGTCGATCGCCTCGATATGGCTCGGCGTCGAGGAGCGGATGGCCTCGTAATAGCTTTCGCAGATCAGGTAGTAGTCCTTGACGATGCGCCTCAGCGGCGTCAGCGACAGGATGTGGGTGACCACCTCGGCGCCGTTTTCACGGCTGACGGCGAAGACCAGACGTGACTCGGCCAGCGAAAGCTTCAGCCTGTATGGACCGGCGCCGTCATCATTGATCGGCCGAAACCTGTTCTCCTCGATGAGGTCGAAGATCGCCACGGCCCGCTCGTGCTCGACGTCGGGCGTCGAACGTCCGATCGATTCGTCGAGCTCGACGTCGATCAGCCTGTCGCGGATTTGGTCGTGGCCGGACATCGCTACATGTTCAACCTGATCGCGACGGCGCGGGCATGGGCATCGAGGCCTTCCGCCTTGGCAAGCGCGATCGCGGCGGGCGCCAGCGCCTTGAGCTGATCCGGCCCGAGCTTCAGGATCGAGGTGCGCTTGACGAAATCGAGCACGGACAGACCTGACGAGAAACGCGCCGAGCGTGCCGTCGGCAAAACGTGGTTGGAGCCGCCGACATAGTCGCCGATGACCTCCGGCGTATGGCGGCCGATGAACACGGCGCCCGCGTTGCGCATCCTGGAAAAGAAGCCCTCGGCATCGTCGAAAGCGAGCTCGACATGCTCGGCCGCGATCCTGTCGACCAGCGGCAGCGAGGCCTCCAGCGTCGGCACCAGGATCACCGCTCCGAAGTCGCGCCAGCTCGCGGCCGCTGTCTCGGCGCGCGGCAGCACCTTGAGCTGGCGTTCGACCGCCTGCTCCACCGCCTTGCCGAATTCGGCGTTGTCGGTGATCAGGATCGACTGCGCCGATATGTCGTGCTCGGCCTGCGCCAGAAGGTCGGCCGCGATCCAGTCCGGATCGTTGTCGGTGTCGGCCACCACCAGCACTTCCGACGGCCCGGCGATCATGTCGATGCCGACGGTGCCGAACACCTGGCGCTTGGCTGCCGCGACATAGGCATTGCCCGGACCGACGATCTTGGCCACCGGCCTGATCGTTTCGGTGCCGTAGGCAAGGGCCGCAACGGCCTGCGCGCCGCCGACGCGGTAGATCTCGGAAACGCCGGCAAGGTCGGCGGCCACCAGCACCAGCGGATTGATGACGCCGCCCGAGGCCGGCACGACGATGACGATGCGCTCGACGCCGGCGACCTTGGCCGGCACGGCGTTCATCAGCACCGAGCTCGGATAGCTCGCCGTGCCTCCCGGCACGTAAAGGCCGACAGCTTCGATAGCCGTCCAGCGCGAGCCGAGCTCGACGCCGGCGGCATCCGTATAGCGGTCGTCCTTGGGCTTCTGCCGCTCGTGATGCGAACGGATACGCTCACGCGCGAATTTGAGCGCCTCGACGGTCGCCGGATCGGCCGCCTCATAGGCCTTGGCGATGTCGTCCTTCGAGACGGCGATGCCGAGCGCGTTGAGATCGGCCTTGTCGAACTTCAGCGTGTAGTCGATCAACGCCTTGTCGCCTTCGGCGCGCACGCGCTCGATGATGCCGCGCGCCACGGCCTCGACGTCGGCGGACACCTCGCGCTTGGCGGTGAGGAAGGCCGAAAAGCGTTGCTCGAAATCGGCGTCCTGCTGTCGGAGCGTAATCGCCATTGCGCTTTTAGCCTCTGTGCACGGGTCGCGAGGTGGCTTCCCAGGAGCCGCCGACATCGGCAAGCCGTGCCTCGACGCATTCGACGTCGAGCATGATGGTGCCGCCGCCCGAAAACACCAGTTCGACGATGCCGGCCGGCTTGCTGATGGCGATGAAGCTGATCGCCAGCAGCGACAGCACCTCGGCCGGCTTGTCGCGCGCAATGCCGCTGGTCTTGGCGCCGAGTACGCGATCGAAATGCAGAACGCTCTGGCGCCGTTCATTGTGCTGGCGGAACAGGCCGGATTTCGCTTCCCAGACGAAGCGGTTCATGGTCAGCACGAAGCGCTTGGCCGCCGGCAGATATTCAAGATCGGAGACTTTTATCACGGCGTCCTGGACATGCGCCGAGACGATGCTCAGATCCTGTTCGTCGAGCGCGATGAGCTTGAGAGCTGCCATGCCGAATGCGCACCTGAAGGTTGATAATTCAGCCCTCTGTTATGCGGTCTTTCCCGCCGGTGCAACTCGCCCGAGGCAGATGCGGGTAAGCGTCAGCCCGAAATCCGCTCGATCACCGCGCCGCAGCCGGAAAGCTTCTCTTCCAGCCGCTCGAAGCCGCGGTCGAGGTGGTAGACGCGATTGACCGTGGTCTCGCCCTCGGCGGCAAGGCCGGCGATCACCAGCGACACCGAGGCGCGCAGGTCGGTCGCCATCACGGGCGCGCCCTTGAGCTTGGCGACGCCGTCGACAATCGCCGTCTGGCCGGAAAGCGTGATGTGGGCGCCCAACCGGGCGAGCTCCTGCACATGCATGAAGCGGTTCTCGAAGATCGTCTCGGTGATGCGCGACTTGCCCTTGGCCATCGTCATCAGGCCCATGAACTGCGCCTGCAGGTCGGTCGGGAAGGCGGGGAAGGGGGCGGTCGTGACGTCGACCGGCGCAATGCCGGCGCCGTTGCGCTTGACGCGGATTCCCTCATTGGTCGGCGTGATCTCCGCGCCGGTCTCGACAAGAACGTCGAGCGCGGTCTGCAACAGATCGGGTCGGGCGCCGTGGAGCATCACGTCGCCGCCGGTCATGGCGACGGCCATGGCGTAGGTGCCGGTCTCGATGCGGTCGGGGATGACGCGCACGCGGGCGCCCGACAGCGCCTCGACGCCGTGGATGGTGATGGTCGAGGTGCCGACGCCGTGGATCCTGGCGCCCATGGCGATCAGGCATTCGGCGAGATTGACGATTTCCGGCTCGCAGGCGGCGTTCTCCAGCACTGTCTCGCCCTTGGCGAGCGAGGCCGCCATCATCAGCACGTGGGTGGCGCCGACCGAGACCTTGGGAAACACGTAGCGATTGCCGATCAGGCGGCCGTTCTTGGTCTTGGCCATGACATAGCCATTGTCGACGTCGAGCTCCGCGCCGAGAACCTGCAGGCCCTCGAGGAACAGGTCGACCGGGCGCGTGCCGATGGCGCAGCCGCCGGGCAGCGACACCTTGGCCTCGCCCATGCGGGCAAGCAACGGTCCGATCACCCAGAAGGAAGCGCGCATCTTCGAAACAAGCTCATAAGGCGCGGTGGTGTCGACGATGTTGCGGGCCGAAAAATTGATGGTGCGCGAATAGCCTTCCTGCTGCTTTTCGCGCCGGCCGTTGACCGAGTAGTCGACGCCGTGATTGCCGAGGATGCGGATCAACTGCTCGACATCGGCCAGATGTGGCACGTTTTCGAGCGTCAGCGTGTCGTCGGTGAGCAGCGAGGCGATCATCAGCGGCAATGCCGCATTCTTGGCGCCCGAGATCGGAATGGTGCCGGCCAGCTCATTGCCGCCGACAATTCTGATGCGATCCATGAGAAAACGTCCCCTCGGCCAGAACAGGCCGGTTTCAATCGGTTGATGCGCCCGGCTTAGACCATTGGCCGGCTTGGTTCAAGAAATAGGATCTTCTTGAAACCGGACCGACTATGGCCGGCCAGTATGGCTGATTTGGTCAGTCCTTGTGCATTTTTCCAGCAGCCGGCAATCCTTCGGACCTTAGATCCGTGTCGCGGGCGCGCTGCTTGTCAGTGTCGCGGGCGCGCTCCTTGTCAGCGTCGCCGGCGCGCCGCGACCGCGTCTGGGCCTTGCGCTTCTGCAGATTGGCGCGCAGCGCCTCGGCCAGCCGGTCCTTGCGCTCGCCGTCGCCTTTTTTCGGTGGATTTGCCTTGTCGTTCATCGTCCGATCCCTGGCCGGCGGTCAGCCGGCCGCGATTCCGCAATGGCTAGCATTTTAACGCGCCGATGTCATGGAAGCGGGCCGAGAGCCGGTTTCACGCTATGGATCAGCCGCGCATGCCGCCCCAAACCCGCATAATTGCCGGCAAGAATTAGATGCGACGCTTTGGGTTTTTCTTGGCCTTGCGCTTACCGGTTCGATATGGCAGAAGCGCCGCCATCGCAGGCTGCGGTAGCTCAGTGGTAGAGCACTCCCTTGGTAAGGGAGAGGTCGAGAGTTCAATCCTCTCTCGCAGCACCAGCTTTCCAGAACATCGAAGTGAGCGTCGGGCGATCGCGCCGGCTCAGTTAGTGACGTGCGACAGCCGCAGGCCGGCTTCGTCCGAGGCCTCGGCCATGCCTTCCTCCGCGAAGCGGAACATGTCCTCGAAATCCAGCTCACGCTCGAAAATGACGCCGCCGACACTGATCGCAAGCACGTCCTTGTCGCCTTTCGGCGCGAAATAGATCTCGCCGACCGTGCCGCGAATGCGCTCGCCCACGTCCTTGGCGTCCTCTTCGCTCGCGCCCGGCAGGAAGACGCCGAACATCGAGGTTCCGATCCGGCCGATCAAATCGTCCTTGCGCACCGCGGACCGGATGGCCGACGCGATCAGCCGCAAGGCCTCGTCGCCCCATTCGAGGCCGAAACGCAGGTTGATCGATGTCAGATGTTGCGGATGGATGACCAGAAAGGCGCCCGAGCGCGGGCCGACCGGTCTCGCCGCCCTCCTGTCGACCATCGAGGTGAACACCTTGCCGTTCAGGCAGCCGGTCAGTTGGTCATAGGTGCCGGACCTGGTGAGTTCCTGCCGGTAGCGGCGCATCTCGATCTGTTGCCAGCCGGTGAGGGCAAACAACGGCAGACCGATGACGATCGGCACGACGATTGCCGTAACGGCCCCGCGGCCGAATGGTGTGAGGCTGTCGCTGAAAAGCAGCAAGTAGTTCAACCCGAGCGAAAGCGCGACGCAGGCGGCGGTGCCAAGCACGGCCAGCAAGCTGAGGTGCTTCCACGTTTGAACCGGCGCGGTCGGTGTTTTCGTGGTCAAGGGCCAATCTCCTGTTCGACGCATCGTTTACAGGGGGCCGGTTACGATTTCGGTGTCAGGAAAGCGTACAATTTGATGCAAGTCGGCATCTTCTCCATGGCAAGCGCTGAATCCGGCGCGCCCGCGGCTGATGACCGGCCCGGTCGTCGGCCCAGGTTTTAGAATTGCCGAACCGCTCTGACCATTCTGCTTTCACGCAAGTCCGCGAGGAGAACTGGCCACTGACTTTCCCGCTGTCGCGTTATTGCGGTGGGCCGAAAATGCCCATCCGGGCGTTTCTCGCCACCACCTCCGCCTTGCCGTAAATGCCGGTCGGAGCGGCCATCGCCCAGCCGTTTGAAACCAGCCAGGCGCCGACATCCTGCTTGCCCAGCGCGCAGGGCGCCGCGATGGCGAAACGGTCGGCGTCCGGCGGCAGCAGGCATTTCAGCGCCCGGCCGCGCAGCCAGGCGTTGAAGACGGCCCGCGCCCGCTGGCCGCAGGGCCAGGCGGTGTCGTCGAATGTGCAGATCCTGTCCGGATCTATGTCGACCGTCCCGCTGATGGCGACCGTGCGTCCCATGGCTTCGACGACCGCCGAGGAGGTCGCGACGGGACGGAAAAGCAGCGTCTCGCGCCAGTCCTGCGGCATCGGCGTCTGCGGCCGCGGCGCAAGCCCGAGCTCGCCAAGCGGAGGACGCGGTTCGATGCGCTCGATCGCGGATGGGTCGAGCGGCGGCGGCGCAATGAGGTCCTCGGCGATCTTGCGCGCCGGCTGGCCTGGCCGCGCGTCATGGATCGGGCCATGGAAGGCCGGCTCCAGGTCGCCGGAGTCCTGAGCCGGTGCGATTAAAGCGGGCGGCAGCCGGCGCCCGCCCTCGGCGATCAGCGCCATGCCTGCGAGCAGCCCGAGACCGCCGAGCGCGGACGCCAGCAGCGGGCGGCCGGGCGGATTCGTCTGGCTCACGCGCGGAACCCCGCGAGGTCGCGGCGGCTGTCGATGATGCCGCCCGAGCCCAACCCGTTAGCTCCTGTCGACACGGCGTCACCCCCGTTGAACCGGATGATACATTAGACATGAGCGACAATCCTTGAAAAGCAAGGCGTTGCGTTAAGTGTCGCGCAACCAATGCGGCCTAGAATCGGTGATCGGATGTCGAGGGGATGACACGATGCGCAAGCCGATACTGCTTTTTGCCTTTCCGGCCCTGGTACTGCTTCTGCTGGCGGCGGAGCGAGCGGCGGCAATGCTTCTCGGCTTCTATCCGGCGAGCCCCGCTGTGTGGCATGCCTGGCTGGAGCTGCGCCCGTTCTCGACCATGTTCTGGCAGCAGGTGCACGTCTATCTCGGCGGATCGATGGCGCTCGATGCGGCCATTATCGTCTTGGCGGCGGGCGCCTGCTGGATGGCCAGCCGGTCCAAATGGTCCGGCGGCTTCTTCCTCGCCAATCATGCTGCAATTATTTTCGCCGGGTTCATGATGGCGCTGAGCAGCCACGCGGAAACGGCAAGCACTATTGCCGCCTTCGTTACGCCTCGTGGGCTTCAGTTCTCGGTGATGGTCGACCTTAGCTTGCAGAACTGCCTGGTGCTATGCCTCGGTCTCGCGGCCTGCGCTTACTGCCATGTCGCGTTCCTGCACGAGACCAGGCAGCGCGCCGAAGCCCGCGCAGTCCGCATGCTGGCCCTGCAGCGCGATCTGTAATCCAAAGCAGCAACGACAGCCCCGCGCGTTCAGTTGATCTTCTTGTAATAGACCTTGCCGTCGGGCTGCTGGATGCGCTGGTAGGCCGGGTTGGGGCCCGGAGGCGCGACCTTCCGCTTGAACGAGAGCCGCGCGTCGGCGGCATCGCCGCCGCTTTCGTCGGCCGCGGAAGCATCCGCCACCGTGGTGTTGTCAAGTAGGGCTGGCTCCGGCGCGCCAGGTGCTGGCTCTCTGGCGGCGACGGGCTGGCCTTGCTCCAGCTTGGCGATATTGCCGTTGATCTGGCCGAAATTCGCCTGCAACTGACGGTCCAGCGTCTCGAACCGGCTCTGGAAACCGTTGTTGACGGTGTCGATGCGGGCGCCGATCCGCTGCTCGAACTGGCCGAGCTCTCCCAGCCGCGCCTCTATCGTCTTGAGGTCGTTGACGCCGCGATAGAGATAGACGGCGGCCGTCACGTTGACGAAGGTGACGAGCGCGGCGCCCACCGCGACGACACCGATCAGTCTGGCCCGGCTGGGCTTTCCCGGAGCGGCTTCCCTGTGGCCGAGTTCGATTGCCGGAACGTCCGGCTCGCTGATCATCGTCATTCAACCACCACCTTTGCGCCCACCGCGACGCGCTTGAAGAGATCGATCACATCGGTGTTCGTCAGCCGGAAGCATCCGGACGTGCCGTCGAAACCGACGCCCTTGGGATCGTTGGTGCCGTGGATGCGATAGAGCGTGTCGCGCCCGTCGCGTGACAGATAAAGCGCCCGGGCGCCGAGCGGATTGTAGGGACCGGCCGGCACCATCGCCGGCAGTTCCGGCTGGCGCGCGCGCATTTCCTTGGGCGGACGCCATTCCGGCCATTCGGTCTTGGAGGCTACCTTGACCGTTCCGGTCCAGCCGAAGCCGTCGCGGCCGACGCTGATCTGGTAGCGCAGCGCCTGGCCCTGGCCCGTCACCAGGTAGAGCGCCTTCTCGTTTTTGCGGATGACGATCGTGCCCGGCTGCTCGCCGGTCTCAAAGGCGACCGCCTTGCGCAGGCTGGGGCCCATGGCCGGCAGCGGCGGCGATCCGGCCTCCGCCAAACCGCAAGCCGACACCAGCACCACGCCGGCCACAAAGGCACCGGCTAGGTGCGCGGCAGTGAAGCGGCTAGCGCTGGGCATTGTCCAGCCGCTCCTTGAACATGCGTTTCAAATCCTTGTTGAAGCGCGCGCGCCCATCCACCTCGGAAGGCAGGATGGCGCGGTTCAGCGCGTCGGCCAGAAGCGCGTTGTCCAGCGCCAGCGACTTGATGTGCGGCGCCTTGAAGATCTTCTCCAGCTCGCTGCGCGAGAAGTGGTTGCCGAACCATTTGCGCTTGTGCTTGTTGGCGACCAGCGTGATGTTGACCTTGTTGCCGCGCAATTCGCGGATCTTCTTGTAGAGCCGCTTGCCTTGCCGCAGCGAAGCGACATTGAGCTCGAAGACGATGAAGATCTCGTCGCTCGTGCGCAGCACCGAATCGTGCCACGGCGTCTCGATGTTGGGCAGGTCGATGACGATGTCGTCGAAGCGGTAGGCGACGAGATCGAGCAGCCTGAAGACGAAGTCGGAACCGTGCGGCTCGAACGGCAGTTGCGGCCGCTCGAAAGAGTAGAGCGTGAGGCCGGACGGCCGCGACAATTTGATGACGTCCATCATCTCGACATCGAGCCGCTCCGGCTGGCCGATGATGCCGGTCAGGTCGAACTGGTTGAACTGGTTGAGATAGGCGCCGCAATTGGCGCTCTGGAAGTCGAGGTCGACCAGGCAGGTCGAGGCCGCCCGCTCGGCCGACTTGGCGGCCAGGTGCTCCGCCGCCGAAATCGCCAGCGTGGTGGCGCCGGCGCCGCCGCTGGCGGCAATGAAGGTGACGATCCGGCTCTTGGTGCCCTGGCTGCCGGTGTCGTGGAAGGTGACGGCGTTGAGCAGCTCCTTGGCGTCGAGCGGCTTGTGCAGCCAGTCCGACGCGTTCATGCGCACCAGAACGCGCGTCTGCTCGGAGCTGAGCTCGTCGGAAATCGCGATCAGCGGCACCGAGGCCCACTTTGATCGCACTTCGACGACGCCGGGCTGGCCGAGCAGTTCGCCATTGGCGAGATCGAGGATGACGATACCGGGGCGGCTGTCGGCGGAAGGCCCTTTGAGGAACTCGGCCGCGTCCGAAACCTTGACGTCATAGATCGCCAGCGCGTCGAGCCGCGTCGCCACCTCGCGCTTGAAATTCGCATCCGACGAGAACAGCGCCACCTGCTTTCGCTTGGTCGGTGTAACCTTGGTGTTGATGGCGTTCATGGTGATGTCCACGTGCTCTTCATGTCTTCGCCCGTGACCGTGCTCAGCATGGAGGGCATGGTAATGCTGTTGAAACCGAGCAGTCCGCCTAGGAAGAAGAACTGGAACGGATGGTTGGTGATGCTGGTGGTGATGGTAGGCACCGGCCCGCTGGGGCGCGTCCAATAGCCGAGGCCTGAGGCGGCGTATGCGATCCGAACCTCTGACTTTTTCAGCGTCGACAGGAAGTCGTGCATTCCGGCCCGGTTGGCTGTGCCGTCATAGATCGCATCGAACGCGGCTTGGCTCGCGTTCGATGGTTGGCACGCGCCTCCTCCGATACTGCAGCAAGCGACACCTGCTGCGCTTGCAGTGCAGACATAATTATACGTGCCGGCCGGCACTGCGGTTCCGACTTTGGTTACATCGCTCTGCGTTATTGTCTCAGACGGAAGACCGAGTGCTACAGGGGTAGAAATCTGCGCCAGTCTTGCGCCGGCTTGCACAGCTTTGTTTCCGGCGTTCCATTGGTAAAAGGCATAGCCGAAATCGACGAAGCCAAGCAGAAGCGTCAATAGTAATGGCAGAACGATAGCCATTTCGACCATCGCGGTGCCCGACTGCTCGGCGCAAAACCTTTGGTTTCCCATCACCATCCGATAACTCGTTCTTGATGGGAGACACTTAGGGTAAGAGCACCAAAGCCAAGATACGACAAGAATCCGAAGTCTGGGTAAGAATAGGATGTACTGACGTCTACGACGTCGACCGTGCTCGTGTTGCTAAGATAAAGCTGGGTGCCTGTGGCTACATCGGTCGCGGCCTTGGACGTTTTAGTAATCGTAACTGTCGGTGGAAGCCATCCAGCCACTCTGGCATTGCCGCTAACGACCGCCCCATTGGCAGCAAGGTTTTGTGCGCGCCCCTTGCAAGTGTCCCAGTCGCTACTGCATCGCGCCATATAGCGGGCTGCATCCTCGACGCCTGCTTCAAGGAGCAGGCGCGTGTTCAAAACGTTGGAGAACTCGAACACACCGACCGATAACAGCAACACGAGTGGTATGGTGATCGCGGCTTCAACCAAGGCGATGCCACTTTCGTCGCCCTGGAACCGCCGGATGATTTGGCCAAGCTTGCTCATGTCGGCACTATCGATACAACTGGGCTTCGTTGCGGAAAGCTTTGTCGACAAGGGTGTTGTTGGCGAATCCGCCATCGACGTCGACGATCTCCAGGCTGATAGGCTTTTCGGCGCCGTTACTTTCCGGATTATCCTCGTCGTTGGGATTCACCTTCTGGATCGGGTTGTTTATGAAGACGCTGGCATAGCCATCCGGTCGGACTGCGGTGTGCCCGTTCAACTTCGCCTGGTTCGCCTTGCAATCGATGATGGCCATGTTCATCAGCCGGCGGTTCGGATCTGCCTTGGTGAGGTCTCCCTTGTAGCAGGAAGGCGTTCCCACTTCGTTTGAAGGCCCTTTCGACTTGTCGCCCACGATCCCGGCCGCGATTTCATAGCTGTAGACATCATACCTGGATGCGGGAACGTTACGCTTGAGCGGGTCAGTCTTCGCCGGTAGGTTCGGATACGAAGCGTCCTTGTGGTTGGCGGCCCAGTAGGCGGTCCAGAACGAATTCGATGGGATCGGCAGCGTCATGCCCTTAGCTGAGTCATAGCCAGTGCCAACCGGAAGAGGCAGTGCGGAACCATCTGTCGCCACATCAAACTTGTTGCAATTGCTGTTCTTGCTTGCTCCCTTGCGTACGTTGCTCGCGGGGCGGTAGCCGAGATCCTTGTTGTTTTTCAAAGACCCCTGATAGAGGTCGAACCGGACGTTAAGGCCAGTATTTACCTGTCCCAAGGTGACGCCCGTCTTGGTAGTCAGCGAAGTGCGGCTGTAGCAGGTGCCGGCGGTTCCCTTGGCCATTCCCTCCTGTATCGAGGTCAGACCGTTCTGCAGCAGGCCAAAGTTGCCGGGGCCGGGGTTGCTATCGACCTTCAGGATCCGGAATTCCCGGCTGTAGGTGTCGCCAGAGGCGAACGCCTGCTGGATGGTCTTGCTGGTCAACGGGTCGTCCGTCTCGAACGGGTTGCACATAAAGATCGGCACGGTTTCGCAGATCGACTGAACGAACCCGGCCACAGCTTGTGGCTGGATGTCCATAGTATTGCTGCCGCCGATAAGGCTTACTGGAAAGATCGTCTGGAAAGCGCCGGCACCATCTGCCAAGCCCGACGCGTTCACCGTGACTTCGGCGAATATCGCGGATTTGGAGTCGGGTGCCGCCCAGTTGACACCATTGGCGTCGACGCCTGCGGCCGTCAGTGCAATGGCGTCACTGGCAGGTATCCCGGAGAGATAGGTAATCGTCACATCCCCTGGTGCGAGCGTGTGGCCACCCGAGGTAGAAAACAGGGTCTTGTTGGTCAACAGCGTCGTCGCCGCTCGGGTGGCCCGTTCGGTCGAATCAGCTCGGCCATCCAGTTCGGCGGCAGCCGCAAGAGCAAGCGCATCGACGCCTTTCTGAAGATCATTGTGCAGCCCGCTGGCCCGGCTGAAATCGATGGCCAGAATAGCGAAACCGACAAGTACCGGTATCATTATAGCCACTAGGATCATCGCAATGCCGCGTTGATCGTTCCAGAACGCCTTAACGGTCCCCAACATGACCCTACTCTCTAGTTTCCTTGCAGCCGGCCCCTCGCTCACCCGGCGCATTGCGACCGCATCCTTCTGTTCAATTCGCTCCGTTGGTCACACCCGACCCGCCGACATTGACCGTGATCGCAGGCGGTGGCGGTGGTGGCGGCGGAAATTTGTAGCTCTGCGCAACGGCGGCTGCCCGCGCGCCGTCGCCTTCTATATGTGTGTTCTTCGAGTTCGGATTGAGTGGATCGACCGTCTGCAGCATTGAATTGAATTTCTGCGTGTCGCCGGCAGCCAGCGTCACTGTGTCGTAGTTGTTGAGATAGTCGGCGGCGCAGCCCGTCAGAGCGCCAGCGCACAGGAGGATGAGCAGGACGCTATTTCTTGACATAGAGCATCTTGTCCTTCGATTTGAAGTCCAGCATGTGGCCATAGGGACCGGTGACGCCGTCGCCCGTTTCATATTTTCGGATCATATCCTTGTTCACCTCCAACTGCCCGAGGATGAAGAATTCCGGGTCGTTGGCCGGCCGCGTCTTGTCGAATGGCGTCGCCAGTTGCTCGCCGGGCTTAACCGGACGCACGATATGCGGCGTGACGATGACGACCAGTTCGGTCTCTTCCTTCTGGTTGCTCGAATTGCGGAACAGCGTGCCGATAACCGGAACCTGGCCGAGCCACGGCACCTGGTTCTGCAGCTTGGTGGTCTTGCTCGACAGGAGCCCGCCGACAGCGAAACTCTGGCCGTCGCGCAGTTCGACGACGGTTGCCAGCTTGCGGTTGGTGAAGATCGGGTCGCCGGCGGTGGTGAAACCGGTGAGGTCACTCACTTCCGGCGCCAGCTTCATATGGATCTTGCCGTCGTCGAGTACGACCGGCGTGAACATCAGATTGACGCCGAATTGCTTGTACGTGATGGTTATCTCGCCATCAGTGCCGATGACACGGATAGGCACTTCGCCGCCGGCGTTGAAGCTAGCCGGCTCGCCGGACAAGGTCGTGAGATTGGGTTCAGCCAGCGTGCGCACCACGCCCTTTGCCTCAAGCGCTTCAATGATCAGGTCGACCTTGATGTTGCTGTCAATGACGCGCGTAATCAGCGCCGCGAAAGGGTTGCTAGTCGACAGCAGGCCGCTGAGCAGACCGCCCGGGCCGAGCACTACATTATCTTCGTCGGCGGCCGCGATGCCCGTCCCTGTACGGGTTGTGCCGCTGCTATTTGTGCTCCGGATCGACACGCCGAGATCGCGGCCGGCGTTGCGCTTGGCCTCAAGCACGCGGACCTCGAGATTCACCTGCTGGCTGTCGTCGACGATGACGGAATTGATGATGGCGTCGGGGCCATATTGCTGCACCACCTCAAGGATCGACGCCAGAGTGGCTCCATCCTTGACATGACCTGCCAGCCTGATCTTGCCGTTGATGGAACCAATCTCGATGCGCGCCTTCGGCGCCACCTGGCGGATCGCCGCCGCCATATCACTGACGTCTTGGCCAACCTCGACCTGCAATGTGCCCAGCGAGCGCTTCTCTTCAGAAAACAGATTGACGGTTGTCGTGCCGACACCTTTGCCGATGACATAGAGCGTCCTGTCCGTCATCGGTTGGGCATCGGCGATCTTTTCGTCGCCCACGACAATGTCGCCCAGGGTCGAGTTTACCTGGATCGTCACCGACTGCGATACCGGCACGAAGATGCGATGGATTGTCGGGCTCGATACGTCGATGCTGCGGTCTGCAGCGTGAACCGCGGAACTCAGCGGCAACGCACAGGACAACGCCAAAGCGGCTGCCGTAAGTGGTCCCCAGAACTTACGCATCTACGCTTACCCCCTCGTTGGCTGATTCGGACTCCGCCTATCCTAGTGCCAACGTTACTTTTGTCGCGGCACGTCGTATGTTTCTAGCTTTATACCTCGAAATACACCGACTGTCGCCCGTGCCGGCGGCTCCGGCTGTACGTATTTGACCACTTCCTTGACAACTTCTTGCACCTGCGGCTCAGATGCCACAGCCGGTGCCGGCTTGACCTTGCTCAAATCGTCGAGCTTGCTGCCTACCCGTTCGACGGCCTGGGTCAATCCGGCAATCCTGTCGTCGGCGCGCTTGCGCGCAGCTGCGGCCTCCGCTTCGGCGGCTGCCTGCTTATCCAGTTCGGCCTGCCTTTTGGCAACATCGTCAGGCGTTTCGCCGGTCAGATCCGAAAGCGTCACACGTTCGGTCGTCTCGCCCCTGCTGGCCGCGGCTTGGCGAAGCGCCAGCGACAATTGGCCGGCGCCGGCGGCGAGTGTGAGCTTCTGCGCGTCCTTGGTGCTGGCCTCGACCGTTACCGCCTTGACAACCGTCGGACTGTCCTTGCTTTCGTCGGCAACCTGGTCGACGGCGAGCACCTTCATGCTCTGCAGCAGCACGTCGACAAAACTCTTGTCCGTGCCGTCATTGTCGCGCACGGTTCGCGTCAGGAGGATATCGACGCGGTCCCCCGGGAAGACAAAGCCGGCGACGCCAAGCACGTCGTTGACCCTGATGGAAACGGCCTTCATGCCCTCGCCGAGTACTGCCGAGAGCGTGGCGCGCTGGCCGGGGCCGGTGATCTTGGTGGCGAGAACGGGCTCGTTGGTGCCAATCGTCTGCAGCGCCTGCTTTGCGCCTTCGCCGGCCAACGCGTCTTTCGTGGTCTTGAAGGCGCCGGTTGGAACCGCGCCCGCCGGCCAGGCGATCTCGCGGAGCTTGTCTGATGTTAGCGTGTCGCCGAATTTCAATGGCACCGCGGCTACTACGACTGTGTCGCGCTGGACACCGTTTGCCTCTGCCATGGCGCTGCGCTGGCTGGCCAGCCAGATATTCACAAGGACAACCGCCAGGACGCCGAACACGCCGGCCAGGATGATCATGATAAGTGTGTTGGCGCGCATGAGCCTAAACCCCAAAAGGCCAGTAAAAAATGAACCGCACTCGCCCAGTGCGACCGGTTCAGGTCCGGGTCATGAGACCCGGACCTGAGTTTGTTAGGCGATCAGCTTCCGCCGAGGGCCGAGCAAGTGCCAGTCGGGTGCGCGTCGAGGGCGGTGCAGAGATCTGTGAACCGACCGTTCACCCACGCGCCGATGGCGATGACAACCATGATCGATGCAACGGCGATGATGCCGATAAGGATGGAATATTCGACCATGGCAGCGCCGTTTTCGTCGTCGCGGAACTGCCGGGTCATCGTCATGAGCTTCTTCATGATAATTTCTCCCTTTGGAGGTTTGAACCCGACGAGACAGAGCCTAAGGATGAACCCCATACCCAAGCATCCCCCGTCACCTTCAATCCTAGGTCGTGCGAAAAAGCAGTGTCAAACGGATTAACGGAAGCTTAACCCTTCAATACTCGATCAGAAGCCTTTTTATTTTCGACAAGGCCTTGATTCGCCTCATTTTTCAAGTCGCCTTAACCATTCATTCACAATTCGGCCACGGTTACGCCTTTTCGTGGACGAATTAGAAGCCCTACATAATTCATTATATCTAATGGGTTAGCGGACTTTTGCTCTTACTGTGCGGCAAAGGTCTTAGGACTTTCGTCCGTGCAGAAGCAGAAGTTCAAATAACGGATGGGGATTTAGGGTCCATTTCTTAACTATGTCGCAAGTAATATGCCCAAGTTGTCTGCAGGCCGCTTGTGCCCCTCGTGGTTAACGCTTAGTTTCAACGTCGGGGAAATCAACGGGGGATCGGCGGCATGTTGGGTCGCTTCATCAAAGGGCCGAGTGAACAGAAGGCGCCACAGGCGCCGGTCGTCACTGCTTTGAATGGAACGGCCAGTGCTCCCATGGCCGAAGCCGAACTACAGGGCGATGATTTTCTGACCCTCAAGGTCGAATTGCATCGCCACCTCATCGACCGTTTTAATCTGACGGCGTTGGAAAATGCCTCCAAGGACGAAATCCTGAATGAAATTCGGCCGATCGTGCGCGAATTCGTGCGCGGCCGGAATGTTCCGCTCAACGCGCGAGAACTGGATCAACTGACCAGCGATACGGCCGACGAAATGCTAGGGCTCGGCCCGATCGAACCACTTCTCAAGGACGATTCGATCGCCGATATCCTGATCAACACCCACAACCACGTCTTCATCGAACGCCGTGGCGTGCTTGAGGAAACTTCGATCCGGTTTCGCGACGAGGCGCATCTGCTGCGCGTCGTGAATAAGATCGTCTCCAACATCGGCCGGCGTGTCGATGAGTCGTCACCGATGGTCGATGCGCGCCTGGATGACGGCTCGCGCGTCAACATCGCCGTGCGGCCTATCTCGGTCGACGGTCCGTTGGTCTCAATCCGCAAATTCTCCAGGAATCCCTATTCACTCGAACGACTGATGGCGCTCAATTCAATCAAGCAGCCGATGATCGATCTGTTGCGGATCGCCGTGCTGGCGCGCAAATCGATCCTGGTTTCGGGTGGCACCGGCAGCGGCAAGACCACTTTGCTCAACGCACTGTCGAGCTACATCCCTGCCACCGAGCGCCTGATTACCATCGAGGACGCGGCGGAGTTGCAACTGCAGCAGCCTCATGTCGGCCGGCTGGAGACCCGCCCGCCCAATGTCGAGGGCAAGGGCGAGGTCCGTCAACGCGAGCTCGTCAAGAACGCGCTACGTATGCGGCCCGACCGCATCATCGTCGGCGAAGTGCGTGGCGAGGAAGCCTTCGACATGCTGCAGGCCATGAACACCGGCCACGAAGGCTCGATGACCACGATCCACGCCAACACGCCGCGTGACGCGCTGTCTCGTCTCGAACAGATGGTTGGCATGGCCGGCATGCCGATGACCCATGAATCCATTCGCGCGCAGATTGCGTCAGCCATCGACATCATCGTGCAAACGCAGCGTCTTTCGGACGGGGGAAGGCGTGTTGTTTCCATCTGTGAACTCACCGGCATGGAAGGCAATGTCGTCCAGCTCCAGGAAATCTACAACTTCGTCCGTCGCGAGGTGACGCCGGAGGCCAAGATCATAGGCGAGTTTCGCGCCACCGGCATCCGTCCACGCTTTGCCCCTGAGGCGGCGACGCTTGGCCATCATTTCGCCAAGGACGCGTTCAACCCACAGGCTGCGCTCTGATGCCGACCGGTCAAGCTTTGCTCTATTTTATTTACATGCTCGCAGCCGCGTCGGCTATTCTTGCCGGCGAGGTTCTGTATCTTTCCTTTGCAAAGAGCCGGTCACGGATTGGCGCGATCAACCATCGGCTGAGGCGGCTGGCTGATGACGCTCCGGCCGAAAGGACCTTGCAAGGTTTGCTGCGCGAGCGCGGGCTGACGGAGTCAGGCGACTTTCTTTTTGGCTTGGTCGGGCTGAATAGGCTCTACACTCAATCCGGAATCACCGGAAACCCCCTGTCGTTTGCCGCGATGTTTATTCTCGTCGGGCTGGTACTGGCGCTGTTATTGTCGTTCCTTCTCGGCTTCTCGACCTTGGTGTCGCTCCTTGTTTTTCTGACAATCGGATTTGTGCTGCCGCTTCTCGTTCTCCGCCGCGCGCGCGCCAAGCGAATCCAGAAATTCGCCAAACAACTACCTGACGCACTGGACATGATCGTGCGTTCGCTGCGCGCCGGACATCCGGCCTCGGTGGCGGTTGGTCTCGTCGCCCGCGAAATGCCTGATCCTCTCGGCACCGAATTCGGTATCGTCTCCGACGAAATTACCTTCGGCCTCAGCATCCAACAGGCCGTGCGAAAACTCTCCCAGAGGGTGGGTTTCGAGGGACTTCATTTGCTGTCGGTATCGCTGTCGATCCAGGCCAAGACCGGCGGCAACTTGACCGGGATCCTCTCCAATCTCTCATCCGTGCTGCGCGAGAGGCAGAAGCTGCGGCGGAAGATCAGGGCGCTTTCGGCCGAGGGCCGGGTATCGGCATGGGTCATCTCACTGTTCCCGGTTGCGATGTTCTTGACCCTTCAGCTGCTCTCTCCGACCTACTACGGCAAGGTTTGGCACGACCCGCTGATCATGCCGGTGTTCCTGATTTTTGGCCTATGGGCGCTGCTGGGGGATTTCATCATGTATCGAATGGTCAATTTCGATTTCTGACAGGAGCGAGGCATAAACTTGTTTTCGACTATTCAGGATCTGGGCGCTCTGGTCTCCGTCGCCGTGTTCGTGGCGGCGGCGGCGCTTTTCTTGTTCGGCGCACTCGTCTTTTTGCCGGCGCTGCAGACGCGGAAGCTGGTCGTTCAAAGCCTGATGGGAGAAGGGATTGCCGATCCGCGCACGCTCGTCGGACAGGAACAACTTGCCAGGATCGCAGCGCAGCGGCCGGTCGATGCATATTTTCGATCGATAGAGAAGGAGCGGAACGAGCCAAATGCCCTCGAAGCGAAGCTCTTTCGGGCCGGCTTCCATCAGCCGAGCGCTCCGCTCTTCTATACCCTGTCGCGCCTTGGTGCGGTCTGTGTCGGGTTTCTGGCTGTCTATGCGCTCCTGACCCGAGTGCTCCCGCCTTCCTTGCCCGGTTTCATAGGCTTTTCCGGAGCCGGCTTGTTCGGGCTCGCCTGCCTCGTGATTCCGAGCGTTTTGCTCGATCGCTTCGAGAGCGCACAGAAGGAAACCTATCGTCGCGGCTTTCCCGATTTCATGGACATGATGATCACATGTGCCGACGCGGGAATGAGCCTGGAGGCAGCGGTTGAGCGCGTCAGCAGCGAACTGGCCGGCACCCACAAATGGCTCGGCATCCAGCTTGCGATCATGAATCTGCAACTGCGTGCCGGCAGGCCGCTACGGGAGGCACTGCGCGAACTCGCGGACCGTATCGGACTTGACGAGGCGCGGGCGCTGGCTGTGCTGTTCAGGCAGTCGGAAGAACTCGGCACAAGCCTGACCGACGCTTTGCGCGTTTACAGCGAAGAGATGCGCGGGCAGAGAATTCTGAGTGCCGAGGAGCGCGCCAATTCGCTGCCGGTCAAAATGATGATTCCGTTGGGGCTGTGCATCTTCCCGGTGGTGATGATGGTGATCATGTTACCGGTGATCATTCGAATGAGAGGCATTTTCTTCTAAGCTGTCATATGCTTAGGTTCGAATTGGAGTCGGGGACCCCTGGGGGACGGAATGACAGGGAAAATACGCCTGGCGGCCGCTACAGGTCTGCTGATTGTGCTGCTTGCCGGTTGCCAGACCGATCCAAGCGATGGTGTCGTTCGCACCAATGAACCCTCCAAGGGCGACGTCACGTCCTTTGGGGATACGTTCGATGGGCTGAAGACCGTCAGCGATGTCGACTACTATGCCTCCGACCAAGCGGTCACCGAGGCCAAGACCCAATTCCGCTCGGAAAACTACGGCAATGCCGGAGCCTTGTTCTACAAGGCAACCCGGCTGGCACCGAATGACGGCGTCGCCTGGCTTGGCCTTGCCGCGTCCTGCGACCGTATCCGGCGCTTCGATCTGGCTGACATAGCTTATGCTAGGGCCTATCGTCTGCTCGGCGCCACGCCGGAATATTACAACAACGTCGGCTATTCCTATCTGCTGCGTGGCAAGCTGCAGGATGCGCGCACCAACTTCCTCAAGGCCTATGAGCTCGCGCCCAACGATCCGACCGTGGCCAACAATCTGAAGCTCCTGTCCTCCAGCGTACGGAACATAGAGCGGTCATGAGCCTTTTGCTCGCCGCTTCGCTCATCTTCAAGGGACTGGCAATCCTGTTGCTCGGGCGTGTCGCCTGGACTGATTTTTCTACGCAGCGTATCTCAAACCGTGATGTACTGCTGTTGCTCTGCCTCGGTCTGGGAATACTGCATTTCCATGCATTGCAGACCGCGTCGTGGTTGGAAATGGGCATCAGCGCGATCGGCGGCGTGATCCTTTTTGCCGCGCTCTTTCCGTTCTGGCTTCTGCGCAAGGTTGGCGCAGGCGACGTCAAGCTGATGAGCGTTATGCCATTTCTGATTGGCGGAACCGACCTGGTCGTATTTTCGGTACTGCTGCTGGCTTTCGCCATCGCCACCGCGGCCGTGGTCAAGAATCCTTTTCTTCTACCCGCAGGCATGTTCCGCCACTACGTGCAACACCTGGACCGTAAAGGCGTCGTGCCGTTCGGCGTGCCGATTTCGGCTGCTGCCTTCTGCGCGATAGCTTTGCAGATGTATTACGCACTAATGGTTGCAACCAGTTCCGGGATTTTGCAGCAGCTCAACTGAGCTCGCCCCCCTAAAACCCCGCCGTCTGCTTCTCCACCAGCTTCAGCCGGCCCTTCTCCACCTTGAAAAACGGCATCGACCGTTGGCTCGAGCCGTCGGCGCGGAAGCGGAACAGGCCGGTCGAGCCGCGGAAGCCGGTCGTGTTCTCCAGCACCTGCTTGTTGAAGCCGTCGGAGCCGGCCGAGCTCGCTATGCCAGCGCTCAGCGCCACCATGTCGTAGGCATAGGCCACGTTGACGTCCGATTGGTACTTGTAGGTCGCCTTGAAGCGGTCGGCGATCGGCCCGGTCTCGCCCTCGTCGAGCGTCGCGATATAGGCGCCCTCATAGAGCGGATCCATCGGCCGCTCGAGCCAGCGGTCGGTGCCGACGAGCGTCACCGCCTTGCCGGGAATGCCTTTTGCCTTCAGCGCGGCGAGCACGGCGATAGGGCTGCCGTCGCCGCAGGCGACGACCACGGCGTCGGGCGCCTCGACCAGCGAGCCCATGTCGGACACCACCTTGGCGCCGCCATCCGTCGCCGAATAGGGCAGCGTTACCGCAAGCGCGGCGCCGTAGATGCTGAGCGCGTTGGCGACACGGGATTCGATGGGGCTCGAATCCGCGCCTGAAGGCACCATCAGCACGAATTTCCTGGCGCCCTTGCTGGCGATCGCCGCCGCGCCCGCCGCAGCGCTGTCGGCTTCGCTGAGCCTTACCGAATAGACGCCGGGGCCGCCGGCGAAATTGTCGGCCAGCGCCAGCACCGGCGGCCGCTTCGAGCCGGAGAGCTTGGCAAGGTGCTGCGCCGCCGCGAGCTCGGACGGTCCGATGACGACCTTGGCCGTGCCCGACGTGATCGCCTTCACCGCGAGGTCCTTGGCGTAGCCGCTGTCGCCACGCGTATCCTCGATCGTCAGCGTCAAAAGCTTGTCGCCGAGGTCGGCCATCGCCAGCCGCGCGCCGTCATACATCTTCCGGCCGTTCTCGCCCGTGCTGCCGGGGGCCGAAAGCGGCAGCAGCATGGCCACCTTGGTCGGTCCCGCTCCGAGCGTCAGCTGGGCCTTGGCGGCGGCGGCCGAGGTCGGACCGCCCGAGGTCGCGGTGCTCAATGCTGAACTGCCCGGGGTCGAACCGCTTGCCTGCTGGGCGGGCGCCGCGGGCGCGCCAGCCTGGCCGGCGGGTGCTGCAATCGCCGATGGATCGAGCACATCCGACGCGCCGCTCTTGGACTGGCATCCGCACAGCGCCGCCGCGAGCCCCAGAGCGATCGCCCCCAATGCATGTCGCCCAAAAGTGGTCCCGGTTTTGGGGAGACGACGTGCATCCGACAAAGACCTGAAGCGCGCCTCAACGATCCATTTCGGCGCGGCGCGCTTCAGGTCCGGATCGTGTCGCTCAAGTTTCATGATGCTTCCACCCATGTGCCGCCAGGTATTTGCCCCGGTCTGTCTTCAACCGACCTTACCGTCTTGCTTGCTTGGCCGTCCCGTGATTCTTGCGTCATGGTTTAGCCATCGAAGAGCCGCGCTCTCAGCGCCTGTATCGCCCTTGCTTGCGCCGGGCTGCGATATTCGGCGCATTTCATGTAGCGCGGCCCGGGCACGAACGATCGGCGCACGCAGACGCGTTTCTCCTGGCCGGTGACCGCGCCGTCCATGGAAGTGTCGGAGAAGCCGATCGTCGAGACGTCGGAGAACCCGATCGTCGCCACCGGCAGCGGCCCGGCCACGTCGAGGCCTTCCCGTGCCAGGATCGCCCGTGCGCGCTGGCAGTAATTGACCGAGCGGACCGAGAAGCGGGTTTCCCCGTGCCCGGCCCGGTATTTCATCACGGTGGTGCAAAGATCGCCCGCGGAGAGCCTGTTTGCCTGCGCCAGATATCTGACGCCGAGCGCGATGTTGGTGGCGGGCTCGCCAAGCTCGTCGAGCGAACCGTGAAAGCCGAGCATCCGCGCCGTTGCCGGCATGACCTGCATCAGGCCGACTTCGCCATCGGCGCCGCGCACACCAGGATCGAAGCCGCTTTCGATCTCCATCACCGCATGCGCCAGCACCGGCTCGAGGCCGTAGAGCGACGCCTGGCAGGTGGCGAATGCCTTGAATGTCTCGCGGGTCCGCTCCGGCGCCGCAGCGCAGTGCGCCGGCCGCGCCCTCAACGGCTGCGGCCGTTCCAGCCAGTTGGCGTGGACAGATGTTTGACCGAGACCAAGCAAGGCGACCGCCAAAGCAATTCCAGGAAAAGTGCGTAGCGGTTTTCCGTTCGGAATTGCGTCAAAACAACGAGATAGATCGTTTCGCCGTTTCCGTGAAACGATGAAACGATCTAGCGCGATCGCCTTCGGCAATTTTCCGTCGGCCACCATCGCAGCCAGTCGGCGTCCGCTTGCCCGTCAGCTCAATGCATGTATTCGACCATGCGGTCGTGGAAGCACTCGCATTTGTTGAGCGTGTCTTCGTCCTTGTAGTTCGTCTTGAGGTAGCCATAGGCCATGCCGCAGGCGACCTTGGCTTCCGACGCCCAGACGAAGGCGGGGCGCGACGAGTTGATCCATTCCGGGCTGTTGGCGACGGCGACCGATTCGTCCATCAGCTTCACCACATGGCCCTTGAGCTCGACCATGTTGTCGGTCAGCACCAGGTCCGATGTGCCGACGGTGCGGCAATAATTCACCGCCGGCTCGCCGATGATGTCGGCGGCGAAGCCCGTCGACCCGGCCACCAGCAGCGCCGCGGCCGAAGCCAGCAATCTTACGGAATGTTTCATGTAAGCCCCTCTCCGAATTGCGAATTCATGGTTCGCTAATGCTTAGCATGGAAGCGTGGCCACGCATAAGTGTTAAATGGTGGCCGTCTTGGTGCCATGGCCGTCGTCGTAGAGAACTTTGATTGCGTCCGCAGCGCTGTGGAGCGCGTAGTTCTCCAGCACGGCGACCGTGTGAAAGTTGTCGCCGCCGCCGTTGGTATCGACCTTGACCTCGGCGTTTGCGGGATTGTCCTTTGACTGCGCAAGCTCGACAAATCCTTCCGACTCCAGGTTGGCTACGCCGCTGAGGCCCTTCAGCAAGCTGGAAAGGTCGATCTTGTCGCCGTCATGGAAGTCGCTGATCAGGTCTGTCACCTCGAGCGAGCCGATGGCGAAGGTCTTGCTCCCGTCGGCAGCGACGGCCGGCTGCGCCGCTGCGCCAAGCGCCGTGTCGAGCGCGACCTCGACATAGTTGCCGCTCGTCCCATCGGCCGTATGGAAGCTTCCGGTACCCGTCACGGTCTGACCATCGATCTCGCCGTTGGCGGCATTTGAGGTCGTACTGATCGATGTGATGCCGTTGGCTGCGAGGCTAGACAGTTCGCCGGCGTCGCTGATGCCGTTGGCATTGGCATCTTTCCAGATCAGCAGACTGCTGTAGGCGGCATCATTGTGATCGATGACGCCGTCGTGGTTGCTGTCCAGTGATGCCAGGGCGGCGCTGCCGCTGGCGAAATGACCGCCGGCGAAGTTTGGCGTGAACAGCTCGGTGCCGTCGTCGATCTTGCCGTCATGGTTGAGGTCCATCGCAAGGATGCCGTCATTCGACGTGTTCCAGGCGACCTGGTCCTTCACGCCATCGCCGTTGATGTCGAACTGCACGCCGTGGCTGATGTCGGAGAAGGCGAAGCCGTCGTGGTTCAGGTCGAGAATGATGGGGTCCGACGTGCTGTTGTGCACGACGAAATCCGTATTGTTCAGGGCGGTAAGCGGGGACAACGAAGTGATGTTGTCGAAAGTAGCCACCTGGGTTCGGCCCGCGGCCGTGCTCCAGTCGGTGTCGAACCACAATTCGCCTCGACTGGTGGTCGAGTCGAAGACAAGCACATAGGCGTTGGTTGCTGCCCCGGCCGCGGCGGCTATTTGCGCTGCCGTCTGTGCTGCGGTGATTTGGATGATGTGTGCCGAGTCGGCGGCGACGATCGCCGCCACGGACGTGTGGGTCACGAAATCGCTGGCGTTGAGAGCCGTCCCCGAGGAGCTTCCGACAGTGTTGGCGAAATTGACGCTGCCGCTGCCGTTCACACCTGTATCGAGCAGGCCGATCTTGTCGGTGCCGTGGGCGAAATCCTTGATTACGTCCGTTCCGGTGTTGGTTGCCATCCGGAACTGGTCGGCGCCGGCACCGCCGGTCAGGGTGTCGTTGCCGCCGCCCCCGATAAGCAGGTCGTTGCCGGTGCCCCCGACCAGTGTATCGGCGCTCGATCCACCGGCGATGACATTGTTGACACCTGCCGTGGCGTTGAGCGTGTGGTCACCGTCTACGGTGATGCCGATCGTGCCGCTTGCGCTATCACCGTCGTGGTCGGTCACCGTAACACCGAAATTCAGGTTCGTGGTTCCGGTATTGGACGCTGTCGTTGTGTCGGCGAGAGTAACCTTTCCGGCCGCTCCTTCCGAATAGAGCTCGATGTAGTCGATGAACTTCGTTCCTGTCACCGACGGAATGACTACCGACGAGCTGGACGTGAAGCTGCCGCTGCTGGTTGTTGAGTCGGTATAGTGAATGACATAATCGACGGTCGTCGATTTGGTGAAGGTCAGCGTCGCCGACGTTACGTTCGCTGTCGTTGACGAGGCTGTGTAAGGTCCTGCCCCATCATAGTCGGTAGGCGCGCCGAAATCGAAACGGATAATGTCGCCGGCGTTGAAGTTGCCGCTGTCAACGCCAAACCCATTTGAATTGCCGTTGATTGCATGAAGCGAAATGCCCGTAGTCGCGCTGCCGGGCGTGGCAGCTAGCCAATTGGCCAAATTGAATCCGGCATCACCATGCCATCCACTGATGACGGCCAGACTAGTGCCGGTTCCATTAGAGCCCGATGTCAGCAGCACCGAGTCGACCGGCCCTCCAGGGACGGTAACCGACCCGCCGACGCTCACGGTGGTGAATGCATCGAGGGCCTTCAGTTCCGTATAGGTATACGTTCCGGTGACCGGGTTTACCGTCAGCGTAAAGACGTTGTTTTGGGTATGGTCGTTGCCGGTATAGGCAACCAAGGTCTGCGGATTGTTGGGATCGACGTAGTAATGGACCGCGTTGCCGCCGACGGTAAGGTTGGCTGGCGCTGTGTTGCCCGCCAGGCTGGCCGTGACCGGATGATCGGCGCCGCCGTCTACCGGCATCTGACCGGTAATCGTGATGTTGGCTTCGTTGGCCACCACGCCGTGGTCGATCGTCCCGAGTGTCGGGACGTCGTCGTTGATGGTCATGGTCAGCGTCTTGACCGCGGTCGTTCCGTCGCTGTCGGTGAGAATAACGGTGACGATGCCGCTGTCCGAGGTGGCGCCCACATCATGCTGGTAGGCGCCGGTCTGCGTGAATGAATAGGCGCCTGTCACCTCGTTGAGCGTGAGGACCCAGGACGCACTGGTCAGCGTCAGGATCGTTTGCCCCGATCCATTGGTCGACAGCGACTGTATCGCTGTTCCGAGGCCGTTGTCATAGGTGTAGGCGAACGGAGTGGTCGCATTCGGCCCGTCACCACCGAAGTTGAAGCTCATCGAGCCGCTTTGCACCTGAGCCGTGAACGCATCGACGTTCGAATTGACGATGCTGTCGTCGCCAGCGACGTCGCTGGTCGTCGCCGTTGCAGCCGAAAGCGAAGGCGAACTGTTGATGGCGGTGATTGTCAGCGTCGTCGACGACTGGTCGCCGTCGCCATCTGTCAGCGTGTAGTGGAAGACATCCGTGCCGGATGAGTTCGGGTTGGTGGCGTAAGTGTAGCTGCCGTCCGAGTGCAGAACCAGCGTACCGTACTGGCCCGCGATCGACACGCCGCCGGCTGTCACGGCTTGCGCCGAGCCCGGGCCGTTCTTGCCATAGGCTGACGTTACGCTCGCACCGTCGGCGCCGAATGTATCTGCTCCGGAATTGGTTGTGCCCGCGGCGGTGATGACGTTGCCGGTTGCGACTGCGGAAGCCGTCGTGTCGATATCGGCATTGGCGACCGGCGCGTCGTCGACGATGGTGATGGTGAGTGTGCCGGAGGCGCTATCCGGGTTGCTCGGGTC
>NZ_VFTK01000055.1:0-30716 GCF_006439495.1 Mesorhizobium sp. B3-1-8 | reverse complement strand
CCGATCCCACTACAGGATCGGCAACCTCACAGATCGCGATCACTCCCGAAAGGTGGCCCCAAAACACCGCTTACCGATGAAGTAACGGATGCCGTCCTTCTCGGCGAGGAGGTCTGCAAACGGCTGGTTATGCACGTCGTCGTTCAGATTGCGAACGCCCTGAAACCCGTTTCGGACAAGAGCCTCCGCAGCCAAGACTTCTCCTAGCAGGCCAAGTTTCGAGGTGCGGCGAACCCGTGCAATGATGTCTTCCATTACCCTCCCCCGTCGATCCTTACCGCATTATGAAGCATCCGGCAGGACGCGCCAGAGACGCGGGTCGCCCGGCGTATGGTGCTTTCGCTGACATTGAAATCGACCGCCAACTGGGGAATCGACACCCCGGCGGCAGACCTAATGGCAATCGTTTGCCGCTGATACTGCGTCAGCTTCGGCTTGCGGCCGAACTTGACGCCGCGGGCCATTGCCCGCTCGCGGCCGATCGCCGTGCATCGCAGAATGTTGTGGCGCTGCCAGTGCGCGGCCCAGCCGACGACGAACATGATGAGATCAGCCATCTCTGAGGTCGTGTCGATAAACGGCTCGTCCAGCAGCCGCAGGCCAGCGCCCCTGCTCTGGATGACGCGCAGGACGGTGAGTAGGTCAAGGGGATTACGGGCGACACGGTCGGTGGCGATCGCCAGCACCTGGTCGCCTGTCCGAAGTTGGCGCAGCATAGCTTGTAGCCTTGGGCGCTGCGCGTCCTTGCCGCTAATCTTTTCGTGATAGATACATTCGCAACCCGCAGCCTTCAGCCGGTCGAGCTGGTCACCAAGGTCTTGGCCGTCGGTCGAGACGCGTGCATACCCATATTTCATCCACACGCGCCTCCCGGCTGTTTCAAAACTCACGAGATTTGCAACATCCCCTGCCCTGTTATTTTTGTAGGTGTTTCCGATATCGGTCACGACCGTTTGCCTAAACTTTGTGCAAAAAAGCCAATGCCAAGTTAATTAGCGAATGCTTATGTTCTATCTCAAATCTCGTGATTTCTGCCTAAACCTGCCGTCTCTCCAGCCTCCTTCCTACAGGTGCACAATTGAGACGCAGCGCAGCCCTGCCCTTCGCCGTGGCCAAACCGACTCCGCGGCCTCACCCGGCCAAACAGTCCTGGATCTTGTCGCTTGCACTGACATTAGCACTGGCCGCCACGCCAGCTTTCGCCCAGGAAAAGCTTTCCCTTGATGTTGCGGTGCCGGTCGTCAACGTGCCGTCCGAGCTGTTCGCGCCCAATGGCAAAGCGGCCGACTTCCTCGGAATAGGTCTCGGCCAGACGGTCGAGGACATCCGTAAAATCCTGGCCGGACAGAACTTTTCCAACGAGAACCCATCGGGCCGTTTTCTGCTGGACGAGGAGTACTATACTGTCGAGATCGTCGCCTCCGGGCCTAACCGCTACTTCAGTGACGTGATCTGGTCCGGCCCAGAAGACGTCTCGGTCAGCCAAAGTTTCCGAGTGGAATTTTCCTCGCCGCTGACAGGCCAGCGCTCAAGGGATGTCCGGCGCTTCGTCACCTACAAAGGAGGCAGGGGTCCGCTGCTGGCAACGCTTCGCTCGGCGATCCTCCAGAAATACGGTCCTCCGAGCGCCGATCGCCAATCGGGCTTGGTGTGGTTCTGGGACCATGGCCGGCTTGTCAAAAGCAATGCCGGTGACAAGCAGATGCTCATCGGTATCAAAACCAACGGCGATTATGTGCAGGAGGTGACCTACGCCCTCGTCGATGATGCAGGCTGGAGGGCCGACACCGACCAGATCGAGCAGTTTCAGAAGTCCGTCGAGGACCGCGCCAAGCAGATGCGCGACTCCCACGCCACCGCGCCCAAGCTCTAGATTGCATTCCACAACAACGGAGGAAGATCGTGAATATGATTTCGTGCGCCCGGATTCGGGTCGCGGCGCTCGCCGCCAGCCTTTCGGTGCTCGCCTTTCCGAGCGCCGCCAAGGACATTGTTGGTTTCGTTGATCAGGTGACCGCGAAGACCAATCCGAGCCCGATCCTCATCCTACACAACAAGGAGGGTTGGTTCTCCAACATGATCGATACGATCAGGGCGCGGCTGGACGCCAAGAACTACAAATACGACCTTACGAGCTACAATCAGGGCGACCGGCCGCGCGACATCGCCCGGCCGTACAACTGGCCGAGCTACGGCGCGGTCTTTTGCTTCGGTCAGAATATGGATTGTGATTGGATCAAGGCCCAGGCCGACGGCAAGGGCTTCGAGGGCGATTTCTACAACGCCACGTTGGACAAGCGGTAGGCGTTATGACCTTCATGCGCGCGTTCGTGTGTGTTGCCGGGGCGATAGTTATTCTGTCCGCCCCGACAATGGCTCAGGACGAGCAACCCCAGCCCACTCCGACACAGAGATTCAAGCTCGACCAGCGCGACGGCTGCTACCGCTACATTGGGGACGCCGTTGAGTTTGTCGGCCACTTCAAGGCCGGGAGCTATATCGGCATTTCCATGATCACTATCGGCCGCGACGGCCTGCCAACGCCGGCTGCCGATGAAGAACGGACACCGGCAATGGACCTGCCGGAGTGGAAAAGCACGTCGCCGCACTTCTGGTTCGGTCCGACGACAGCCAGTCGCGATTACGCAATCACATTTGTTCCTCGCGCGGCCTGGGGAAGCGCCGCAATCGTAACGATCTGCGGGCGCCAGACTCCGCCTGAAAACTGAGCAAGATTGCAACTGCTGGCTAGCTGTGGGCGCGTCTTGGTCAACAACCCGTTGGGCGGGCTGGGAGCGCGAGGGGCGGGTCAGGGGCGCCCTCGCCTGGCCTCAGCCGGTTAACACCGGTCTGAGGTCATCCGGACGCAAAAAACCCGGGGCATCGCTGCCCCGGGCCAAGTGTCCGACCTCTATTCGGCGGCGAGCGCCGCCTCGGCGGGATTTCCACCGGTCGGACTGACCGGCATCCGCAGTGCTGCGGGAAGCCAAGCCTTGCCGTCCAGTTCCTTCTCAGCCTCCAAGACGCCCTCCGGTTTTGGGCCGCGTTCGACCGCTTTTGCCGCATCTTCGGCACACCCGGCCTCGAGCATCACATCGGCAATGTCCGCTTTCGACAGCCGCGAGAGGAACGCCGCTTCCGGTGTCCACCACAGACCCATGTTGAGCCCGACCGCCTCAGCCATCAGGTCGGCATGGGCTATGCGCTCCTTGCTGCTTTCATGGCGGGCGACCACCGCGTTCAGATTGGCAGCCGTCACCACTGCCAAGAGGTCAAGCTGCACCTCCTGTGGCTGCGCAACCAGCCACGGCCAGAGGTCGGCGGGGTTTCCGGGGATACGCTCCGCCCAGCCTTCCATAACCTCGTTCCATCCGATCAAAGCACGGCAGGCGTCCGGCTCCTTAATCGAGGGCGCGAGGTTGCGACGTTGGCCGGTGACCTCTACCGCCGGCTCGATGCGGGCATGGTAGTCATAGAAGACCCGGCTTACCAACGCATGCAGGATGCCAACCAACGCCACGTCTGGGCGGTTCGAGAGCTCGACACGGAGCGCTGCCGTGCGGATGGCGGTCAGTTCCTCGGTCAGCGCTGCCGATAGGCCAGCGGCTGTGTCTTCAACTTCTTCCTCGTGGGCGGCCACATCGCCGTCCCCGTTGCCTTCTTCATCCACATTGCCGCGCTGCAATACCGCAAGAGCCTTGCGGTCTTCGGCCTTCACCAGTCCCGGCATGACCTGCAACGTGCCGCCATGGGAGATACCCACGACACAACCGGCCAGCGCCATTTCCTGCGCGTCAAAGGCTTCTGCCGCCTTCTGGATGGCCTCGATGCGGCTTTCCAGCGCCTGCAACTTCACTTCATCGGCCTCGATTTGCGGGTTGCCCGCGGGATAGGCGTCAAGAGCTTCCGCCAGTTCATCGTATTCCAACCCCAGCGCCGCCAGTTCGGCTTGCTCCGCCTCGGTCGGGTCGCGTCGCACCGCGTGAATGCGCCCGAACCCGCCGCCGTGGATGAACGTGGTGTCGAGGCTGATTTCCGCCCATTTCCAGCCCAGCGGACGCAACGTGTCGGCCGCCGCGTCAAGTCGCTCACTGGCGAGCTTCACCAGCAAGGGCCGGTCTATCAGGAACGTCAGGCCGTCCTCGGCGAACAGGTCGCGCAATAGTCCACCTCCCGCATCTTCATAGGCTTCGATGCCGACAAAGCGAGCCAGCCGGTCGTTGCCGCGCACGTGGGCGCTGGTCAGGAAGGAACGAAGATTGGCCGGGTTGCGGCTCCATCCATCCTGCTCGAACCAAGCCGCCTCCTGCGCGCTATGGTCATCGGTGACAGCAAGGGCCTTGGCCTGCTCAAGCGTGAGTTCCCCGGCGCGCATGACATCAAGGATGCGTGGCGAGAGATTGGCGAGTTTCACACGCTGGCGCACGGTAACAACCGACTTGCCAAAGCGGGCGGCGATGTCCTCAGCCGCCATGCCCTGCTCCACAAGGTCGCGATAGGCAATGACCTCGTCCACAGGATGCATCGGCTCCCGCTGGTCGTTCTCCGCCAGCGAAATCTCTGTGTCGCTGCCTTCCTCCCGCAAAACAGCCCTGACCGGATAGTCCTTGGTCACGGCGGTGCCCTGTACGGTGCGACCTTCCTCCAGCAGCAAACGCAGCGCCCCCAGACGCCGCCCTCCGGCGACGACCTCGAACTTGGCTCCCTTCGGGGCCTTGCGGGTCACAAGGTTGTGGATAAGGCCGTGGGCCTCGATGCTGGCGGCCAGTTCCCTCCTGCCCGCCTCGGAATTGACGCGGCGGACGTTGGCCTTGCCCGGCACCAGCTTGCCGAGCGGGATGGTGATTTCATTCGTATTCATGGTCTTGCTCCTTGTTGGTTTCAGGGATTGACCTGAAGGGTTCAGGCCTCCCTGAACCCCTGCCTCGCGGCGAGCAGCGGGGAGCGTGGGGGCAAGCCTCGGCGGCGGAGGGGTATCCCCGGTCTGCACGGAGCGAAGCGCAGGAAGATGGGGGAAGCCGCCGGCGAGGCTTGCGGGGAGAGAGGGCCGCGCGCCTCTCTCCTGTCCAGCGCTAAGTATGTCGCCACGCCATCATTGATAGCAGTGCCAGCAAACGGCTCGACATCTCTTGCCTAAACGCGGAAGCTTATTGCTCTGACTTCGACGATACCCAACGGGTCATTTTTAACAGCTTTTTTCGCTCATCGAAGATATGGTCGAGGAGTTCCATTTCTTCGTCCGTCAAAAGCGCTCTATCGCCCCACTGCTCGTAGCGCGATCTGTCCGCGCGCGTCACTAAATTTTGAAGTTTCTCATCCACTACAGTTATGTTGCTGCGCACAATTGAGAAGATCTCGTCGTGAGGATAGTCGCGACCGAATTGAATCTCACCAGACCTGGTTCGCTTATCGTCCATAAGTGTTCTCCAAGCCGCCACGACATTGAGCCGCGGCCTGCTATAGGTCAGTATCCGCCAGGCCTTTCGTTTTCTGAGGTGGAAGGGGATGCTGGTCGCCGCCGTGACCGGGTGCCGGTCCATGAAGAGGACAGCCAACGGATGATAGACTTTATCGAGCGTCATTTTCGCTCGAGCCAAAATGTGTCGTCGTCGCCCGAGCCATATCGATGCACCGTCACTTACGAGCTTGCAAAGAGCAGCAAATCCAAATGTGAAAGCTGAGACAGGTAACCAGTCGCGCAATACTGAAGGCGTCGGTACAGGTTGGTCGGGAAATTTCCAAAGTGCGAAGGACACAGTAGCCAGCGCCGCCAAAAGCCAAAACGGCAGGCTTCGCATGGAGTCCGTCACCTTCTGAAGAGCTCCCAAGCTCGTATCAAGATCTGGCATTTACCGCTCCTCGTTATCGATCCTCGCCCGCAGTGACATTTCCACTACCACGCTGATCTGACCGGTCCCCAGCTACCATGGCTCAAGCATTTCCGGAAACCCCGGCACCACCTTGGCGAGGTCAATCTCTGCAAGCCTAAATATAGGGAGCAAAGGTGCTAATGCTCGGGATAGCTTTAGACACGTCGCGGATCGGTGCAGCCGTGCCATGCCGGCGGCCGCAAAGAAAAAGAGTGTACAAAGCGGAAGCACCGAAATGCCCGCCAGCGGGACCAAGTCAGTTCGGTGCTGGAGAAAGTTCGTGGCCCTGAGACCGGTTCAACAGGGTGGCCGAAGGAGCATCAGCATAGCGCCGCCGCCAGGCGGGATGCGGGGCCGACCGTCCCGAAGGGCGCCGTATGACAAAGCGCCCTCCAATAAGGATTCCACGCGAAGCAACATCAGTTGCCGCATTTTGGCTTATACACCATAGTGGATGTGTCGCTTGGGTTCAGATGGGAGGGGGCTATGTCTGGCCATGAGCTTGGCCGATATACTGGCCAACTGATCTTGCAGCCGTTGGCCGATGGCCGCAGGATGAGGGTGGTCAAGAAATTCGGCTTTGAGGAAGCCGATGGACTGCACTGGCGTGTCCCTCCTCGCACGATAGTTGATGGAGCATCGATACCTAAGCCGCTTTGGTCGCTACTCGGCGGGCCATTTGAAGGGAAGTATCGCGACGCGTCCGTGGTGCACGACTACTATTGCGATGCTCGTAGCGCGGATTGGCGATCGGTTCATTTGATGTTCTACCGCGCGATGCTGGTGTCGGGTGTCTCAGTGCGCCGAGCCAAGGTGATGTATGCGGCGGTCTATTTCGCCGGGCCTCGTTGGAGCGAAACAGTTGTAGAGAACGTGACTCTCGGCCGGCCCGCGGTACCAACTGCTCTGGGAGAGGACTTACTGTTCTGCCTTAGGCACGACCCTTTGGTACTTGCGGTCAGTGACACCATTGAGCGTGACCGAAAATCCGCTCGCGAATGGGGCGGAAGCGGATCCTCTGGCAATACGAACTCCGACATTATCCTCAACGTGGATAGGCTCGTCGAGGTGATTGATCGCGATAACCCGCCTTTGCGGGACCTCGAGGCTGCGATCGACGGCGCCGTGTACTTTATCACCGACGATAAAGAAGCTCCACGCAATGTGTCAGTGGGTGCCTTGGCGCCGTCGGCGGAACCCTAAACCATGGCCGACGCGCTTCCATCTCCCGTCCGGGTCCAATTCGAAGACCTGTATACACCTGACGTTTCTGCGCTGAATGACAGCCTCATCCCTTACGGCCGATGGAGTGAGGCGCACATTGCCACACAGCTCCCCGTCGTTTTGGTGTGGCCGCCTAAAATTTTGAAGCGCATAGACGTTTTGAACGGATATCTCGCGGTTGGCGGCTGGCCGTCGCGGGTGTCAACGGACGCATGGCAGACCATGCATGACATCGTTCACCAGATGATTCCACTCGTCCAAAACGAGATCATATCTGGGATTAGGCTGATGGCCGCGGCCGCGATCCGAGACGACGGCTCTCGCGCCGTTGCGATACGTGATCAGGTCCTCTCATCCTTCCTTGCTTCCAAGATGTTCTCCACCGCTCGAGCGCTAACCAATTACATATTGGAGGAGGAATCTCCCCTGGATTGGGGAGATGAATTCAGCGGGCTGCACCCGATCTATTCAAACAATCTGATCCATGGTTTGTCCTTTCTGGCTCGTGATGCCCACAACTGGGCAGGCTGGACCGATGCCGACCTTTGGTTGGGCGAACGAGACGATCGCTTTCGGCTGTTCGTTCCAATTTGCCCTAAGCCTGGGGACAGCAATGACGCCTATTCACTTTCGCCAGGAGAGGTGCGCCAACTCATCATCCCACAACTACTCGGCTCGGGCCGGAGTGATCAGTTCACTCGTGATCATATACGACAAGTTGCTTTTGAACCTTGGCGGTCCGTTTCGCATGGCTTGATTCTGCGCGACGAGATTTTCGTTGACTCCAGAACCTTTTCGGCAAGCCACGGGTCGAAAGACGAGATTGTAGCGGTCGTAGCGGATCGCACGCTCGCTTGGCTAAGCCAGTTTCCGCCGGATGACCGTCGGCGCCAATTTCTAAAGATGGAGCGCTCATTGAAGCCGGTTTCCATCGAGGTCGTGGCCTTGATTCGACAAACGACCGCGTTTGACCTGTAGCAGATTTGAGGGAGGCCGCGCGCCTCTCTCCCAACCGCGGCAAACAAGGGCGTACAAGGCGGAAGCACCGAAATGCCCGCCAGCGGGACCAAGCCAGTTCGGTGCTGGAGAAAGTTCGTGGCCCTGAGACCGGTTCAACAGGGCGGCCGTAGGAGCATCAGCATAGCGCCGCCGCCAGGCGGGATGCGGGACCGACAGCCCCCGGCGAAGGGCGCCGTATGGCAATCGGCATCTGGCCGAATGCCGCCCGCCCACGACGAGAATCCGGAATTGAACAGATTTGCCCAGAGCTAATTCGCGGTGCTTGCCTTTGGCTAGCCAAATGGATCTGAACAGCAAGATCAATCGCGGGACGCAAATCTCAAGCCGATTTATCCCCGTTTCGGCTATATTCGATAATCAAGTATCAAAGCTTTGACCAGGCGGTAAGGTGGTTGATACTTGCAAGAACACTTTTCTTGAAATATGACTCTCCTGGGTGCCAAGGATTATTGATCCTAAGGCTGTGGGAGGGGATGACTCGAATGGCGCGGCCAAGTAAGCCAACAGGCGTTGATCGCAACGTCACAAAACGTCCCACCAAAAAGTCCGTTCTTAGCACGGCCGAGGCTATCAAGATTCACGCGGGGGCCGTCGACCGCCTCGCGTCAGCAATAGCAGCGCGATCTGCCAACTTCTCACTGAGCGACGTAAGCTTCGCTCTACACGCTCTGCCGCCATTGACAGTAAGCCAAATTCTTGACGCTCTCCATCCTTTTTTCGGCCTTGCGCCGGACGACAAATTGAGCGGCGACCAAAAGGTCGCCGATCTTTACAGGGGTGGGCCGGCATTTTTTGTTTCAGGATTTGAGGACCTCGATAACCTCAAACCTTTCCGCCAGCGAGGTCTTAGCCTCACTGCCGAAGACATAGCGAATGTTGTCACGATAAAGCAACTGGTGGGGGTAATTTTATGGGGACTGCATCAAGCAAGGAAAGCTGGCGACAGCTAAGTCAACTGGCGAAGGTTACTTGTACCGTCGGCGCTTTTATGTTTAGCGGCCCACTCCTCGGATTCGCATATGCAGCATCTTCAGCCGGGAGCAGCAGCCAGTCCGAGTTGAACCGTTTGAAAGCCGAAAACCTCCGGCTGAAGGCCGAGCTTGCTCGTGTGAACGGACTTCTCAAAACGCAGAGCCAGTCGTCAAAGACCGCGGCAGACGACTATCCCGAAATCAATCCCGCCGAGCTCGCAAAGAAACCCAGGCAGCAGGTTTATGTCCGCAAGGACAAGCTGAATGCGCTATACTATTTGTATCCACAAGCTTCAGTGGATGCGAAGGGCGCATCGGTCACGTGGTCAAACGACTATCTTAAAGACACTCAATCATTGGCCATCCAAGGGTTCGTGAGCTATGTACCTTCGGCGCCTTATAGCTTCCACGCGGAAGTTAACAGTGACCCATCGCTAAGCCAGGTTGACGTTCCGCTGCAATTATCGCGCTACGCAGCAGGTCCCTATGTCTACGGATCCGGGACGATAGGTTCACCCAGAAAAGCCGGCGAAAAAAGTGCACTCCAGGTCGGCCTCGACAACCAGTTCGAAATTGAGGGTGGCGGTGTCTTCAAACTACAAACGCTCGGAATCTCACCCTACTATCAGACCGATTTTCGCGGTGAAGCTCAAATCTACGGCGTCACAGCCCTGTGGGAGCCCTACAGGCCTGGATGGAGTCTTGGTGGAACCCGCAACAACGGTCAGAGTCTGGTCAGCATGTACTGGCGTGCCATCGCCGAGGCGGATGTGTTTCGCGTGGCGAAAGCTGGCGAGACCTCTTACAAGGATGACACCAATACCGCGCTCTTGGGCGGTACTATTTCCCTGAATGGCGTCCTTTTCCAAAATATGCCCGAAGTTGGCGCTGCCTTGTGCGGGCGCATCGGCTTCAATGCACAGTATCAGTACTTTTGGGACGCCGTCTCTGGGAACGATTTGCATAACCTGCACGGCGAAGTCGACTATAACATTAGCGGGAAGAAGAACTATGCGACGCGGCTCTGCCCCGACAGCCCAGCCAGCGCATCGGGAGCTGTCGGCACTACGGCAGTAGCCCTAACCTATGATGACGGGACCGATAAGGACACCCGGGAAAAACGGAAAAAGCTCCAGTTGCAGCTGACATATCAATACTGAATCCATCGTCAGCGTCGTTTTAGGGCGCGCGAGCGTTTGCATTTGCGCTTGCCTGCCGTCGTATATCGCCGGCTTCTTGCCGTTGGCCGATGGGCCTACTGCAACAAATCGCTACGCAGCTCCGCGCAGCCGCGCGTCGCCAGCCATCGCGCTCGCGCCAAGTGCGATGCCCAGATCCGACGCGCCCGTTCGGGTTCGCGCTGAGGGTCGATGTTTAGGATAACTCGCGCCACGTGTCTCCAATCGGCAGCCTGCGCTTCCGCGACCAGCAAGGCGGCGAAGGTTGCGATATGCGCCACGTCGTAGGCTGTGACGGCGGCCAGGTCGGGCGGCTCATCTTCAATCTTGCGTTCAGAGGTGGGAAATTGCGCCCAAGCTTCTGCTTCTGGCGGAGGCGCGTCGACATAGCGGCCAATCGAGGTCAGGTGCGACGCGATCTTGTCCCGCAGGTGATCGCGGTTGCCGTAACGAGCGTCGATTTCCTCGAGCTTCTTGTACAGCCCTCTGCGCCTGCCCCGCGGAACATCGGCATCGCCCATAACGTAGTGACCGGGGCTAACGGCGCAGATGTCGCAGCCGGTTGCGGCCACCTCCTGCACGAACGCCGGAATGTCCTTTTCTCGCATCCGTTTCATTTCAAGAGCCTCTCCGCATAAGCCCTATCATAACGCAGTGGATTTGCAACCAGGCCGTGCACCCGCGCTCCCCTTTGGGAAGGTGCTGTCTTTGTGCTGCCGGTCACCGCGTTAGTTGCACATCAGAGGATTGGGGGATATGAGCTTGCCTGGGGGCTAGGAGCAAAATGATGTCCAAAGAAGCCAACAATAACCTTATTGAACTTACTGCGGATATCGTTTCCGCCTACGTCCAGAAGAATGCGGTGCCAGTGTCTGGACTGCCCGACTTGATCGCGAGCGTAAATTCGGCGTTGTCTAATATTGGCCAGGCGGCTCCGGCAGAGGCGCCCGCCCCCAAGCCGGCAGTCAATCCCAAGAGATCCGTGTTCCCGGACTATATCATCAGCCTTGAAGACGGTCAGAAATACAAGTCGCTCAAGCGCCATCTGGCAACGAGACACGGCATGACGCCCGATGAATACCGCACGAAGTGGGGCTTGGCTAAAGATTACCCTATGGTTGCCCCGAACTATTCGGCCACGCGCTCGGCGCTCGCGAAATCGCTGGGTTTGGGACGGAAGCCTGTGGCGGCCAGAAAGCCAGCCGCAAAACGCAAGGCGAAAGCCTGAGTGTAGGTCAGCGAGCCAAATGGAGGCCTAGGCATGGGGGGAAACGGAAACGATCGTGTCCACGCCAGATCCCTCGAGCAGGCCAGTCCGAACCTTTGGGACTTTGCCGGCCTCAATGAGGCGGCAAATGCTGCCCTCGAAGTCTATGGCGCGGACGCAATCACTGCCGCGGCCCATTGCGCGTTGAACGCGCACTTTGATGGGCGCGAACGTGACTATCGTTTATGGCTTGCAGTTTTCACGAAGCTGAACGGAAGCGACTCCCGAAGTATGAACATCCAGTAGGACTACTCTGCTGCCCGGGTTGCACGGTCGTCGGGGCTTGCTGGAGTACCCCATGTATCTCAGCTGGAAGTCGATCAATCCTCGGGATTTTGCAGCGACGGACTAATCGTCACCTTGTACGCCCCCCCCATTTTGGGCGAGCTTGCACTTACGACGAGGTTTTTGGTTGTTTTGTCGTATTTGTACTTTTGAAATGCGGCCTTGAAGCCAAGGTGGAAGTCCTCAATCCTCACCTTTGCGGTATCATCGATATCAACGTCACCATCGCGGGGGCCACTGCCGACAATCACCCGCAGGATAGAGGAAAACTCCATTCTCGATCGACCGTCCGCCCATTCGTAGACAACGTCGACTGGCATGTGGATGTGGTCGTTGCCAAAGTTTTCCTCAGGGTAATCAGGGCTTTTCCCCCAATACCGACGGAACTTTCCAAGTTCCTGGATGCTCCGAACTTCCTCACCGTCCGACCGTCGAGTTCCCATAGCAACCCCTTGAGTGCGCCGCGATGATGGTAATCTTGGTCAGTTTTTTGACGGAGCCGTGCTTCTTTTTCTCTGATAGCGGATAACGGTGCTATTGCGTTCATAGACAATATGTTCTGCCATCATATTCCCCACCGATAGAGTTTGCGACAAGAACATAAAACAATTTCATCAAAACAAACAAGGGCCGCGGATGCGGCCCTTGTTTGGTGGCGACTTTCGTCTTTCCCTCAGAAGAGGCTTATTCGGAACCGAATCTCGGCGCTTTGGCTTTCTCTGCCTTTCGGCAAACGTATTCCGAACCATTGAAACAATTAATAAAGATGATTCGTTACTTTCAAATGAATCATCTCTCACATTTAGATGTAGCGCAACCTTTTTCTAGGATGAGACCAATGAGCCATACGGGCGCCACGCTTGGCCTTGCGGTTCAATGGTTGATTGCGTACCACTTGGCAATAAGCCCGACACATTGTGTTACCGCGACAACGCCCAGAAGCAACATAAGCACCAGCGTCAGCACGAAGAAGGCCTTGACGTCATCGAAGGTCCAATCGGACACGTGGACCCAAGCCTCGACAACGATGGCGAGGCCGCGCGGCAGAAGGACCAACACCGCGGCCCAGGTTGCGCCCCCTAGCGGCAGTGCCTTGGTGAACAGCGCGAGCTTGACCTGACTGCGCTGCGGCCCGCGATTGTCCCGGTCAGGCTCCGGAACGATGTCAAGCGCCGCCGAGACGTCCGGCAGCCACAGGGTGTAGAGGGCGGCCAGGACTGCCAGCACAAGACTTGCCGCAGATATGGCGTCTGACAGGTGTTCCGCAGTGCTCATTGGGGATAAAGAGCCTGGAGCTCGATAAACGTCCCGTTCGAGACCACATAGGTGTCGAACGTGCCGACCTTCCGCCGAATCGGGGTTCGCGGTACGGTCGCGGAAGCAAGCTCTCCGTTGAGCATCTCGATCACGACGGCGTTCGCCAACCGTGCCTCGCGGTCAGCCCCCTGGGCGCCTTGGCACGCGGCAATGAAACGCCGCGCGGCGGCGTCCATTACGCCCTTCAGCTGATTGCGATGGCGCGACAGCGTCGCCCTGAGAAGCGCGCGTCCCTGCGCACCGGTGAGATTGAACATCCGGGCGATCTTCTCGTCTGTCGGAAAATCTGCGGCAGGCAACGCTAGGAGGATAGCGACCAGACGGCGCTCGCGCAGGTCTGAGACAGTCGTCATGGCCTCCCCGGCGAACATCTCTACATACTCGCGCAACGCCGCCTGGGCATAAGGCTCAAGGCGCTGTTCGATGTCCCCTGGCGCGCAGTCAAGAGTGTCTGCAAGGGCGTCGACCTCGCCATCGGGCACGTCCAAGGTAATGGTCAAATTGAGCTGCGGCATTGGGCAAGCATACTTACCATCAAAGTCCACGCAAGCCGGTTTCGCCAAAGTTGTCGACGTTCGGACGCCGAGGCCGTACGCGGCACCCGCAGGCTGCGCGGGTCGCGGTTCCAACTTTGCTGCTCGAACCATGCCTGTTCCTGCGCCATGGTCGTCGCTGATGGCGAGCGCCCTCGCCTGCTCAAGGGTCATTTCACCAGAGCGCAGCTCATCGAGAATGCGTGGCGATAGGCTGGCCAGTTTCAGGGTTGGATCCCACCCTACTCATTAAATGGCCAAGTTGCTCTGCAGCGAGGTGCCCTAAAAATAATTCTGAACCTGCAACCAGAAGCCGCGTCAGATGCTTGACGCCGGGACCAAAACAAGGCTTTTTACACGCTGGGGTTGGGGGCAGTTTTCATGCAGCATTTTCGCTGGCACGTATTCATTTCGTGTCTTTTTCTGACATGCTTCTCTCCCAGCTTTGCACAAACTATACCTTCGACGGTTGAGCCTGGCCGCGAAGAAAAGCAATTCGCGGAGCCCGCAGCTCCGCTGTCGAGACCGTCGGCACCGCTCTTGAAGCTTGAAGGCACCACCGCCCCACCTGGAGCGGAGTCTATTGTGATCAGAGTCAAAAGCGTCGAAGTCCGCGGGTCGACCATATATCGCCCGGAGCAGTTCGATCAGATTACTGGTTCCCTCGCCGGCCACGCCGTCAACCTCCAGACGATCTTTGATGCGGCCGGCAGGCTGACCGCGAAATATGGCGATGATGGCTATGTATTTTCGCGCGTCATTGTCCCGCCGCAATCGCTCGATCCCGATGGTGCCCAAATTGTTCTACAGGTTGTCGAAGGCTATGTGGACAAGGTCGAGTGGCCAGCGGACCTTGGTAGCGCTTATAAATCTCTGTTCGATGCCTATTCGGCCAAAATCACCGCCAAACGGCCCACGAATATCAAAACGGTCGAGCGGTATCTTCTTTTGGCGAATGATCTGCCGGGTGTGACGGTTCGTTCCAAATTTCAGGCATCGACCGATAACTCAGGCGCGACGACGCTCAAGGTCGAAACAGATTATAAGCCATATGGGGTTGAAGGCCGCTTGGATAACCGCGGCACGACGGGGCGCGGCCCTTGGCAATATTTGACATCCGTGGAAGGCAACAATTTGCTCGGAATGCGGGAGCGCCTGGGCTTCACCTACGCTGGAGCCTTCCAATCCGACGAGCTGCGTTATTTCGCCGGAAGCATCAACGTTGTATTGAATGAAGAGGGCCTGACCTCATTTTCGGGCCTCAGCTACAGCAATGGCGATCCTGGCATTTTCGAGCTTCGCCAGTTGGGCTATGGCGGGCAGAGCTTCAATTTTGAGACCGGATTGAGCTACCCACTCATTCGATCGCGCGACGAGAATTTCGTCTTGTCGGGCAGTTTTTTCGTTGAAGATGCCAAAGGCGATACTGATACGCAGCTCATCAGCCGGGACCGGATCCGTGGTATTCGGTTGAAGGCTGACTATGATCTCGCCGACGAACTGGGAGGCATTAGTCAGATACGATTGACGTTCTCCCAAGGGATTGCCGGCCTCGGCGCGACGGAGAATGGGAACCCCTACGCGTCTCGAAGCAGCGGTCGCGTCGACTTCTCGTCACTTGAACTCTACTTGAGCCGTGTGCAGCATCTGGGCCATGGGTTCAGCCTGTTTGGGGCTCTGGATGCCTCGTACGCGTTTAACCCTCTCCTGGCGGCCGAAGAATGCAGTTACGGGGGGCGCTTTATAGGTCGCGGCTTTGATCCTTCAGAGCTGACCGGCGACCGGTGTGTCATCGCCCTGGCCGAGGCACGGTATGATCTCCCTGTGAACAGCCAGACTATTTCGTCTGCCCAGCTCTACAACTTTGTCGATTTCGGCACCGTGCATCGGATCGAGCCAGCCGCTGGCGAGGGTCGAAACGATGAAGGCGCCTCGGCTGGCGTTGGCCTTCGCGCGAATCTGATGAACCACCTCAACGTCGACGTTAGCGCCGCGAAGCCAATTGAGGGGCGGGACGACGATGACTGGCGATTTTTTCTCGCGCTCAACACGCGATTTTAGGGGGAAACATGCGCTTCTGGCGAATCTGTCTGGCGACTACCGCGCTTGTCCCGTTCTCAATTGGACCGCTGTGGGCGAACCCACTCGGCGGAACGGTGATCGACGGCGGCGCCTCTATTCAAGGCGTTGGCACATCTCAAGTGACCGTTACCCAGACCACGGATCGCGCCGCACTCGAATGGAAAAGCTTTGATATTGAGCAAGGCGAGATCACCCGCTTCGTCCAGCCCTCCGTTAACAGCGTAATACTTAACCGAGTGACCGGCGGCCAGAATGCCTCGCATATTTACGGGACGTTGGAATCCAACGGCACGGTCTATCTGGTCAACCCAGACGGCATTCTGTTCGGCCCCTCCGCAGTGGTCGATACCGGGAGCTTCCTTGCGACGACGCATGACATCAAAGATAGTGATTTCATGGCGGGCATTGATCGGTTCTCGGCGGGACCGAACACCAATGCGTCCGTGGTCAACGAAGGAACCATTACCGCTCATGATGGCGGGTTTGCCGCCCTCGTCGCCCCGGGGGTGCGCAACGACGGTGTTATCGTCGCAAATCTGGGGACGGTCGGGATGTCCGCGGTTGGGGACACGTTCTCCCTGGATCTGAGGGGGGACCAGCTCATCAATTTCGCGGTAAGCGATCAGATCGCGGCAGAGGTAAAGGATGCACGCACTGGTCAGCCGCTGAAGTCATTTGTCGAAAACACAGGGAAAATCAAAGCGAACGGCGGCCGCATTGAACTGACCGCGGCCACGGCCCGCAAGGTTGTGGATAGCGTCATCAACAACGGCGGTGTGCTTGAAGCCAACACCGTCTCCTCAAAGGGCGGCAAAATCATCCTGGGCGCGGCGACGGGCAATGCGAAAGGCGGTGTTGCCGCTAAGCAGATCGTGAAGTCTTCCGGAAGGATTTCAGCCTCCGGCAAAAAAGCCGGACAGAAGGGCGGGAAAATCCAGATTACAGGCGAAGTCGTAGCCCTTCAAGCTGCTAAGATCGACGCAGGCGGAACGGCGGGCGGTGGAACCATTCTCCTTGGCGGCGACTACCATGGCGGCCAACCAGTTCCCAACTCTCCGATCCCGTTGGAAAGTGAGCCCGTTCCGAATGCAGATTATCTGTATGTCGATAATCAAACTGTTGTCGATGCGTCCGCCTATGCATCGGGAAACGGGGGAAAGATTATTCTGTGGGGCGACCAGGCCAACCTTTTCGCGGGCACTGTGGCTGCCAACGGAGGAAGCGCTGGCGGCAACGGCGGTTTCGTTGAGGTTTCCAGCCCCTACAATCTCGCGTTTCAAGGTCATGTCGACACTTCAGCACCAGTAGGGCATGGCGGACAATTGCTTCTAGATCCGCAGAACCTAACGATTGGTGACACGACGTCGTTTGTTGGGACCACCGTTTCAGGGGATGAGTTCTTCTTTGTCACCAACAGCAATATATTTGGCGCCGTCAATGATTCCTACATATCGGCCAGCAGCATTGAAGCTGCGTTGGCCCAGAACGGTGTCGTCACCATTCTCATGTCCCGGCCCTATAATACGGATACTAACGCCGGGCTTCTGACTATCAACGCTGACATCACCGCCCCAGCGAACAACTCATGGCTTGAGTTTGTCTCAAGCTCCGACTGGAACATGGATATTGTGCTGAACTCGACGATCGACTTTAGCCAATCAACCGGGGAGATTCGGCTCGGCGGTATTTTGAATCCGGCGCTTTCCATCAGGAGCTCGCCAAACGCCAAAATCATCGGAAATACCGGCTATGTCTATTTCGACGCCTTGTCCGTGGGAACGCAAAGCGCCCCTATTCGCGTCGAAGTCGTTCCCGATGACGACGCTACCTCCGCCAACTTCATCGCTTGTGCCAACTACCTTACTTGTTCCGATACCGGCACACGGATTGCAGTTACCGATGCCTACACCAATAATCCGGACGCCTTTCGAAACAACGTTTTTGTCTCAGTAAGCCTGCGCCCAGGCTACAGTGTGCCTCCACCTGATAATGGTGGCCTTGGCGGTGGCGGCGACCCAGGAGACAATCCTGGCGGACCTGGCAACGGGAGCGGAAATGGCGGAAACAATGGCGGCGGAACGACACCGCCTCCTGTCGCGGCGGTTCGTGAACAGGTTTATCGTTTGGATCGGAACTATCCTGCTCAAGTCGCGTCCCTCACAAGGGCGCCAGAGAATATTGTTACGGCTGATGAATTAAGAAAACATCGCTCTGAGATGCAGGCTTCAATTAGACGGTTCTCGACATTTGCAGACTTTGTTGGGTCGATACCCGACGAATTCGGAAACGCCATGGAATTTATAATTGGGGGTACCCTGAATTACGTCGAAGGAAAGGCGCTTTCAGTTAGCGATGCTGTGAGTGAAAAAATGACTCACCTAGCGGATTCAGATCAAAGCCAGCAACTTTCGTGGCGCCCCGAAAAAGGTTCGGAAGCCTTGCAGGCACTTGGGTCGACGGGATGGGTTCATGAGAACGCGAACGGAACATATACAATATATTGAAAGCTACCCGTCGCCATTAAAGGGAATAATCCATTGAGTAACTACCTGTCCTCGTGTATGATCGACACAATGAGGGTCACTTACTTTATTATATTTTCAACTATCGGAATCGCAGCGGCACCTGCTTGGGCGGACGCTAGTTCTGATAAACAATCTTTTGATAAGATTGTCATTTTCAATAGACACGTTTCGGATATGACGGGAACTCAAGCCGAAAAGTACCGGGCGGCCCTTAAATGGGCTCAAATATGTATACCATCCACTTCTGCCGAACTCGAAAAAGCAACCCATCTATCTATACATGAGTTTATTGAAAAAAGGAAGCTAACAGTAAGTCAGTTTGTCGATGGTATCACGGATGTCTGTTGGAAATTGGCGGACAAATCTTCTATCGACGCCGTAGTGTGGACTCATATGAAGGCCGAGTATCTTCCTTACGTTATCGAGATAGGATTGCGTAAAGCAAGCGCCAAGTAGAAAGCAATTGAAGCGCCAAGGGTTGGTTCTACGGCCAACGGGCGATCGATCCGCTGAGTGCAATTGATGTTTGTTCCAGGCTTAAACCTTCGCTCTCCGCAACGAACGCCACCCAAAAGGGTGGCGTTCAGCTCGCCGGAGAACGTTACACCCGGATGCGACCGTGACAGTGAGCTTCTCGGGCATAAATGGACAGCGGCTTGTCCGGCCGGAAATGCCGGTCGCGTTCCACCGGCAGGCCAAGGCGGCCTCGAACGGTAGCCAACTCAGAGAGACTGACGCTGCCGATCTCCGGGCTACCAAGCCCGAGGTCACAGAGACCGAAAGCGATATCCGGATCCTCCGGGTCAATTTCGGTCAGCAGCCAGGTCGCGCCGGCATCCGGCGTGAACAGTTTGACGACGGGTACAAAGTCGATTTCGCCGTCGGTGCCGCGGACCGGAAGCTGCTGGCGACCATTCGCCAGCAGCTTCTCCCGCAGGTCTTGGGTCAAGAGCTGCATGGTCGGCCTCCTACTCGTCATTCTTCGGGGCGCGAAGGACGATGCGTCCGTCGAGCGGCAGGGCGTCCAGGACGAGCGTGCCGCCTTCGCCGTCATCATGGGCGAAGAAGGAGCCGATGCGGGTCCAGAAAGCCTTCTGGCCTTCCTTGGCCTCGCGCACGGTGTAGGCGTGATAGATAGGACCTTTGGGCTCGGTCTTCGTTTCGGTGTTGCGTTTGATGGTCATGGTCTTTTCCTTTGGTTGATGATTTCTGTCCCGGAGGACGGTTCCAAAGGAGACGGCGCGCAGGGCTGGCTTGTCCCCAACACGGGAGCGCAGCGAAGGAGCGGGTAGGAACGGGACAAGACGGCCGCGCCGGCTAAAAGGGAACAGTCTTCACCTCCGGACAGACCATCGACGGCAAAGCCATGGCCAGCCGCAGCGCCGGACGAACCGAGATCACTCCGCTCACGCCATCGACCTGCGGCCAAGGCGGGCCTGCCGGGCTGCCTCAACCGCTGGCAACTCTCGACCACACGGGAGGTGGCACGGTCCTGCTCAACGACTGCGGCCCTTGGGCCTCCATGTGCCGCGCCGAACGCAAGACGTGGGGCAAGCCAACAGCGTTGGCATGCCACGCGGAGGCAAGTGGCGAGCTTGGCCGGACACGGAATGTCCGATCAAGCGGGCGGCGGGCGGTCTGTCACTCGCCAATGCATTGGGGAGTGACAGACCGCTCCCAAAGACACGGTGGATGCCGGGTTCGCGCAAACGCGGGCACACGATCCGCAAATGACGCTGCGCTTCGATGATCATTTCCGGTGCAATCCACTGGCCATCAGCAGGCGACACCGTTCACTGTCCCGGCAGGCAAAGACTGCCTGACCCATCTCACCCCGACCATTTTCCCAACCAAAGGAGAGCACAATGTCTGCTCATTGCATACGTGCGCCGCCGCGGCGGCCACACCTCCGGTTTCGACCTCTCGGTAACCGGATGCCCAACAGGGCAAACCATATCGGCCAGCCATCAGGCTGGCTCGGGAGGCTCGTACCGTAAAGTAGACTACGCATTCCGGCCATACCGTGAATGATCTTCACGGGGTGACACGATCTACGGACGTGCATCGGCCATCAACACTCAGCCAAAACAAAAAGAAGCGAGCAAGATGGACGATCTAACCATGGACCTGGTGCGGCTGTGCCACCGCAACCGGGACGGCTCTTACGGCACTCAAAACAACCGCCGGCGCGGCCTGTCCGCAATGGCAATTGACCTTGCGGACCTCGGCTACAAACTGCCGGCCGCCGATTCTCTCAAGCCCAAGCATGTCGAGGCCTTGGTCGAAAGGTGGCACGATTCCGATACCTCGGACGCCAGTATCCGCAACCGCCTCACCTGGCTGCGCTGGTGGGCGGAGAAGGTCAACAAACCCAACGTCGTCAATCGCGACAACAAAACCTATGGCGTTGCCGAACGTGGCGAGGTCACGCGCAACCGGGCCCAGACCCTCGATCACGCCAAGCTCGGCACCATCGAGTGCCCGCACATCAAGGCCTCGGTTCTCCTCCAGGCGGCGTTTGGACTGCGACGGGAAGAAGCCATGAAATTCCAGCCGCAGACGGCCGCTCGGGCCGACCACATCGCTCTCCAGGCGAGCTGGACGAAGGGGGGACGGGCACGAACCGTGCCCGTGACCACGCTCGAACAGCGGCAGGTCCTCGAGCACGTGCTGCGCCTTGTCCCTGGCGCGGGTTCCCTGATTCCGGCAGAATTGAACTACGTCGAACATCTCAAACGGTTCGAATACCAGACGCTCAAGGCGGGGCTACGTAATACCCACAGCTTCCGTCACGCCTATGCCCAGCAACGCTATGCGACGCTGACCGGCCACTCCTGCCCGCTGGCGGGCGGCAAGCGCTGGGCCGATATGAGTGGAAATGAACGTGCCGCCGATCGGTCGGCGCGCCACAGGATTTCTGCCGAACTGGGCCATGGCCGCCTGAAAATCACCGACACCTACCTCGGGAGTGCCTTCTGATGAAGCGCGCAGAGGGGAATTTCCTGATGGCCACCAACATCAGGACGAAATACGCGGACGGCCTGTTCAGGCCCGCCGCGATCGCGGCCGCCATCGACGAAGCGGCCAAGAAGGGCCGTCGCCATCATCGTGTTGTGCAGGAACTTCCCTTCGACCTTTCCGATACGGAAGCCGCAAAGGCGCTTGAGGAATGGCTCGATGCCGAGGAATTCCATTATGTCTGGCGCCACACCTATCTTGAGCGGGATGCGTTCCGCCCGCCCGTTGTCACCGAATATCCGGAGCTTGAGATTTCCTGGTAGTCTTGGAGGCATAAAAACGAAACAATGAGGGCGTACGCCCAGAAGAGAAGGGGATGTCCATCCCCTCTTTTGTTTTGCCTCCGCTTCCGGAGGGTCTTTGGGCAGCAGTTCTGCTTGCCCGCTAAGTGTCCATTTTAGCTATTCCTAATAATATCGAGTCACAAAGCTCCGGCCCAAAGTTGGGGCGACGAAATTTCTGGCATTGTATTCGGCCCCGCTGTTGTTACTGTCTGCAAGTCGGGCTGGGGTGGGATATGGCCGATAAATTTGATCTGTTTGGCGATTTCGATCGCAGCGTTGCGCTTGCGCTGAAATGGGGCAAGTGGGGTCTCTCGGGAGGGAGGCACCTGAAAGCCCGCTCGGCCAGGCGGGAAGTTGAAGAGGTATACGGGCCCGAGGTGGCGGATGCTGTCGAAGCTGCCATTCGTGCCGGCCGGGACCCTGGTCCTATTATCGAACGCGCCAGACGTGATCTCGCCGCCCGCGAAGAGCGCGAGCGACAGCTGACCAATCCTCCGCCACTCTACGGGTCGGCCCGCTGGCCGACCTCCGGAGACCTGCGCCCCTATCTGCGCGGGAAAGATGCCTTTCACCATCCCAGCTCGCTCCTGCTGGGCACATTCAACGATGAGGGCGAGACCAGGCGTGCGGGATTTGTGCACTGGGATGGCGACGGTCACTTGCTGACCATCGCCCCGACGCGCACGGGCAAAGGCAAAACCACCATTATTCCAAACCTGCTTCGCTACCGGGGAAGCTGTGTGGTTCTCGATCCCAAGGGCGAACTGTTCGAGGCCACGTCAAAGTGGCGGAGTTCGCTCGGGCCGGTCTACCGCATTGCACCGCTGGATGATGGTTCCGGCAAGCCGGTTCACCGCTTCGACCCAGTGGGCCGCGTCCGGCGCGAAGCGGACGCGCGCTCGATTGCCCAGCAGATGTTCCCGCACGAACCGAGGTCGCCGTCGTTCTTCGCCGATGACGCCGTGGGCTTCATGACCGCCGTCATCATGTACGTCCGCTTCAAGGCGCCACTCCACCGGCGTACGTTGGCAACCGCATGCCAGATAGCCATGCTCAAGGGCGCGAGCCTCCTCAAGGTCGCGCAGCAGATGGAAACCTTCCAGCCTTCCGCCGACGCGGCGCGCGCCATCCTTCAAAAAGATCCCACCCGGGGACTGAGGGTGCTTCAGGACACTCTGACCAGCAAGCTCTACGAGTGGAAAGACAGCGATATCCAGCGCAGCGTCAGCGGCAGCGACCTGAGCTTTGAAAGCCTGAAAGACAGGCCGGCCACGGTTTATGTCGAAATCCCGTTCGACATGATGAAGACGTTCTCGGGATGGCTGCGGGTCGTGCTGAAGACGGCCCTTGACGCCATGCTTGCCAATCCGCGCGTGCCGGATATTCCGGTCCTTTTCGTGCTGGATGAATTCCTGAACATCGGCGCGTTCCCGGAATACCGCGACGCCATCCGCACCCATGCCGGAGCGGGGATCCGGCTGTGGTTCTTCCTGCAGGATATCTACTCCATTGAAGAGCACTACCCCGGCACCAGCTGGCGCCCGTTTCTCAATTGCGCGGTCAAGCAGTTTTTCGGCATCAACGATGACGACACGGCCAGGATGGTGGGCGGTTACCTTGGCCAGAAAACGGAAGCTCTCCGCACGACGACCGCAACCGTTAACGTAGCCTCGCACCTCGGCGGCTGGAATGATGCTGCATCCGCCAACACAAGCTTCTCGATGACGGAGGGCGTCCAGTTTCTCGGGCGCCCGCTGCTGACCAGCGATGAGGTGCGGGAACTGCTGGGCGGTTGGCAAGGTGACGGCTGGCGCTACGGCATCACCGACATCGCCGGCACACGGCCTTTCAAGACCCAGTTGGTAGTGCACGAAAAAAGCGAGAACTGCCGGGATCGCATTGGAATGATGAACAAGGGGGACAATCGTGACCGAAGTGACAATCAAATCCGGAGCCCTGAAGAATAGCAGCATGCCGACCTGGCTCGGCCTGGTGCTCGGCAGTTGGATCGGCCTGGCGTGGGGCAGCTTCATTTCAGCGCCTCTCGGTATTGGTTTTGGCGTCGCCGCCGGGAGCGCCTTTGGCGGATTTCTGGCGGTGCCGCTCTGGGGCACTTTCTGGGGACTGGTCGGGCTTGGCAGGCAGCGTGAGACCGCCGTCCGTCAGTACGGCGTTCGCCTGCTGGGGGACGATGACCCGCTCGTGCACCGGGTCGCCGCGCTTTCCGCCAGCCTGGGGTTGAGAACCCGACCGTGGGTGGGCGTCATGCCGCACAGCAATGCCTACGCGATCGGTGCCAGCGCCGACAATGCCCTGGTCGTAGTCGGTCAGCCGCTGCTCGATACACTGTCGGCAGCGGAAGTGGACGCCATCATCGGCCATGAGCTGGGCCATGTCGTCAACAACGACATGCGCCGCATGGGCCTGGCGCGCTCGTTCCAGAACTCTCTGGTCTGGTATCTTGGCTTTTCCGACACCCTCCAACGCGGGGCCCGCTGGCTGCTGACCTGGTTCTCGGAGCTTGCCGTGCTGCGCCTCTCCCGCAGCCGGGAGTACTGGGCCGATGCCGTCGGCGCGGCCCTCACCAGCAAGGACCATATGATTGCGGCTCTGGAGAAACTGCACCATGGCCCGGAGCTCACCGGATTCGAGCGCGACCATGCGCGGCTGATGATACGGGGATTAACCGGCGGTTCGTTGTTTTCCACCCATCCGACCCTTGATGAGCGGCGGGCCGCGCTTCAGGCCGAAACCTTCCTCAAGCGCATTCCAGTGCAGAAGACAAAGGCCATCGCCAGCGCACCATCGACGGCGGTGTTGCCCAAAGCCGAGGACATCGCCTACGCGAAACGCTGAGCCCCGGAGGCGCTGCTTGTGCTTCTGACTACTACTCTACGCGCTAGCGGGTTTAAGCCGAAGCCGCCTGCGAAACTCCTGCGGCTTCAAATCCTGTGACCGCAGCAGCTTGGCCGTCTTTTCAACTTCGTGGTCATTTAACGCGCACGACGGATCCTGCTCGCCCAGTACCATGACTTCGTTTGAGTAAATTGAAGCGCCAAACATCAGGCCTAAGATTTCGGCAGGATAGTCACGCACGACATATGCCCGCCGGTCGGTAATCTTGTTTTCCGGATCGTACCGCCTTGTAAAAGTCACCACGCGCCAGCGCGCTAGGATATTGGTTGCCCCAACAAGGACCGTGAACATCTGGCGGATAGGATTGCCGTTGTGCCCACCTTGTTCCGAGATAAAGCGCTTCCATGCCGTGAACGCGTAGCCGATATTCCTATCGTCAAACTTCGGGACTAGCTTATATTTTTCGCCCAGAACATTCGCGAGGCGCCATATCGCTTTTTCAAAAAAAATCAGGTCACCAAGACTGGTGACCTGAAACATATCGTCTTCGTGCATGAGGGCGAATCACTTCCCGAGGATGCGCGACGTAGATTTTGCCATCCGGTCCAGATATTGCCCGACTGTAGGATGCTTACGCTCGCGAAATAAGGTGTTCTGAATATTGGCAAGCACACCGTCTGCGCGTTCATGTTCCTCCGCGCTGAGGGGTTCCGGTACCGCTTGCGGCTTGCGGGAGTGGCCCCGACGCTTTGAATGCGACCGTTTTGGCTTTTTCATTGAAGTCTCCGTGCGATTGCCCGTCCCCGTGGCAACCGCCCGTGAAAAGGGCAGGTTAATACTAGCAAGAACACTTTAACAATTCCCTCCGACTGGCAAGCGAATTCTTCAGCGTTGCCAGCGCTGTGCCCAGCCTTCTTACGCCAAGCCCTCAACTCGCCGAAGGTAACTATCTTCGGTCCCGGTCGGGTTCCTGCCATTCGCCGTCCTCGGGGGCGGATGGCCGCTGATTGCCCACGTCCAGCCAATCCAGGTGGTTTTCCCAGCGCTCCAGCGTCTCGACGTCCTGTGTCCGGGTCTTGTCATCGAGCCAGTCCAGCATGTTCTCGGGCGTGAGACGGTAGGCTGCGGCATCGTCCTCGCTCATCTCAAGCCCGTTCTGGCGGTCTACAACCCGCTGGGCGGCCTCCAGGTCGCCATCGGGGTGAAACACCTCCGCTGAGGCGGGTTGATGCATATCATCCAGCATCCGGTCTTCGGCGGCCTCAAGCTCTCGCGGATGGATCGGCGAGCCATCCGGATCAGGCACAGGCAGCTCTTCGTCGGGTTCTGTGGGTGCCATAAGCTCTCTCTCCCGTTGTGCGTGAATCCTGTGCGCCCGACGTTCTTCCGGATTCGGGCCCCGGTGCTGGCCCGGCTCCTGCCCGATCCTGCGCTTCGCATAACTCCGGCTGTCGATCGTCACGGCAAGCCCGGCCTTGCTTAAGGCCTCGTTGGCGACACGCTCCCAAAGCGCGCGAGCTTCGGTCACAAACTGTGTCCCGTCCGCGCTGCGGATCTTCAGCCCGAAACCCTCGCTACCCACCCCCCGGGTCGACATCATCATATGCACGTGGGGATTCCGGCGGGCGCCGTCATCATGAATCGCCAGGTCCACCACGAACCCTTGCGACGTGTAAGCATCGGCCATAGTTCGCGCCACAGCCAGCCATTCCGAGCGTGGCAGTTCGATCGGCAAGGCGAACTCCACCTCCTTGGCCAGTCGCGCGTCCTTGCGCTTCTCGGTGGCCTCTACGGCGTTCCACAGGCGGGCACGTTCCGCCATCCATCGCGGTGCCCCCGCCGGCAAGCGGATCTCGCTGGCCACGACATCACGACGCCCGCCGAAATCCGACAGGCGCTCTTCCGCTTCGTTCGGCAGAACCTCCCCCGCGCGATACGCGGCGGCCGCTACAATGGAGCGGCCGCCGCCCCGGCTGATGTTCTTAACGTTCAGGTGAAAGATGGCCACAAGCCTCTCCACGGCACGGACGGGGGTACGGGGGTGTCCCCCGGCGCACCTGCCGGTTTTCTCCGGTTTGCGCCTCGCAACCGGCCAGAAAACCGAGCATGCATCGCCCCCCTCATTCCAATGCGTACACGTTGGGGCGATGCGTAGGTGCGCTGTACGCATTGCTGCAAAATCCCACCGATCTTGCAAGCCCGCCCCGCTCTTAGTTCTCAAACAGGTCCAGCGTCTCCGCCTTGGGCTTTTTGGCCGGCCTGGGCTTCCGGACGTTAATAGCGGCGGCGTCCAGGCGGTTCTTGAGGTGCACGGCATAGTGCTTCTCGATCATCTCGACGCTCGTACGGCAGTTTTTGGCGACCTGATAGATATCGGCGCCCTCGAGCAGGCGAAAGCTGATGTAGCTGTGCCGGAGGGAGTACAGCGTGCGCCGGTTGCCTTCACGGTCCAGCTTGAGGCCGATCTTGTCGAGGATGCCGTTGAACTGCTTCTTGTGGTCGACCGGGAACAGCCGGTCCGTAGGCTTCGGGCTGTTCCGGGCCACCATCCGCTCGAACGGGAACACAGCACCGGACGTGCTTTTGCAGTACCCTACGCCGCGCTTGCCGCGGACCTGGATTTCCAGGATCTTCTGGCCGCTCGCCTCGTCCTTGACGATTTCCACGTCCCGGTATTCAAGCCAGTTGGCCTCGTCTGGCCGAAGGCCGGTGTTGGCCAGAAACAGGATCTTGTCGTGGAGCTGTTCGGCCAGCCACACACGATATGCTTTCTCGCCCTCCTTGGCCTTCTTGCTGGCTTTACGCGCGTTTTCGGCATGGGCGCGCGTCGCCGTGTAGAGCTGTTTGTACTCCTCGGGCGTGAACCAGGCCCGGTGCTCCACCTTCGACGATTTCTTGTAAGGCTGGGAGATGTCCGGCAGGTGGGTCAGCCACCGATGGCGCACGGCGGCCTTCAGGACCAGCCGCAAGGTCACGGTTTCATGGTGGAGAGTGCTGCGCGATGGCAGCTTCTTGCCTTCCGCGGGCGTCATCCGGGAGATCCGATACTCCTGGACCGTGCCGGCGTTGATCGTTGAAAGCCCCATGCCACCGAAGAATGGCACCAGATATGCTTTGATGCGCCGATAGTGGTCTTTCACCCACCGCGCATTGCGCTCTCCCTCGGTGAGCACTTCATATTCTGCCTTGAACTGGTCGGAAGCGTCCTTGAACGTTTTCTCGGTGATCAGCTCACCGCGCCGGCCTTTGTCCTTAAGCCCGAAATACCAGTCCTCGGCCCAGTCCTTGGCCTTGGAGAGGCTCTCTTCCTTGGTGCTGACCCGCCAGTTCTTGCCTTTGAGGTAGGTCGAACAGTGCCAGATCGGGCTGTCGTTGCGCCGATAGACGTGAACTTTGCCTTCCAGAATCGTGTGTTTTTCCGCCACCGCCAGACACTCCCTGCGTGCGTGCAAGTTTGTGTAAGAGATGTGTAAGGCTAGTTTCGGCTTCTTTGCGCCGCAAGGCGATTTTTAAGTGCTTGATTTCCTTGGAGGAAATGGCACGGGCAGCAGGGCTCGAACCTACGACCTGCGGTTTTGGAGACCGCCGCTCTACCAACTGAGCTATGCCCGTGCATGCGCTGTTCGGCGCAGGCGCTTCCTAAAAGCTTCCGGGCACTCTGTAAAGAGCACTCGGCAGCGGTTTTGGACCCTTTGCCGGAAATCTGAATTGCGCGGCTGCCGGCAATCGATCGCGGGGGCGCGCCCGCTCTTTAAGATTTCCCGGCCGGCGGCTTATAAGGTCCGCCAGGCACGCCCCAGCCCCAGGCCGGCATCGGCTCGGTCTCGGGATCGCAGGTCTCGCCCAGATTCGAGTTCATCTTCGCCAGCCGCGCCCCCCATTCGACATAGCCCATGAAGGCGGAGCGGAATTCGGGGTCGTCCGGCAGGCCGACCTCGTCCGCCGCGTCGGCAAGGAGATTGATCCAGCGGCGGCGCTGTTCCTCGGTCAGGTGCTTGCCAAGGTGATGCATCACCATTTCGCGATGGCCGCCATGCTTCTCGCTGTAGGTCTTCGGCCCGCCAAAGACTTCGCCGATGAAGGCGGCGACATGCGCCGGGTGATCGGGCGACATGTGCCTGAATACCGGCCCGACGACCGGATCCGCAGCCACCTTGTCATAAAGGTCCGGGTCAGCCGGTTCAGCGCCTCGCCGCCGCCGGCCCACGCATATAAAGTCGGGATGTCCTCGCTCATCGCCGCTCCTCCACTGTGTATAAAAGCACGAGCAGGATAGTGTCAGCGCCCTGCCCCGCTCAACCTGCCTCGATGGCCAGTACCCGCTATCTCCTTTGTTTACGCAATTCCGGACGGAAAACCGTAAACACTTTTCCTGGAATTGCTCTACAGCTTCGCTGGCGCCTTCGCCTCGGCATCGGCGGCTGGAAGAACCCGGCAATTGTCCGGCCTGGGCGCGGATCTGCAAATGGTGGCGCCCGTCAGCGCGTCGACCGACTGCGGCCCGGTTGTCAGCCCGAATGTCTTCAGTTCGTCCCGGCTGAGTTCCCTGTGCTTCGCATATTCGGCCGACTGCATGGCGACGAAAAAGCCCGAGCCGACCGCCATTTCGTCAAGATACGCCCTGACCTTGTCTTCCATGCCCATGGAATGCACCAGAAAATGCGCACCGGCGCCAACCAGGCGCCGGACGCCGCCGGCGATCATCACCGCGCAAGCCGCGTCGCATTCGGCGCCTGTATCGATGGTGAGCCCGGCATGGAGACCGTCCGCCGCGACGCACCCCACTGCGCCCGGATCGCAATCGAGAAAATCCGTTCGGGCGACTGCGACATCCAACCCGCGCTCACGGATCAGCCGGCCCGCGGCAAGCGCAGCCTGCACGTCTCCACCCGGCGAGTTGATGACGACGGGTAACCGGCGCTCACGGATCGTATCGAGCAGTTGGCGGAGCTTGTCGGCCGTGCCCGCGGCGATCGTGCCTTCCGCCGAAATCCATTCCGGACAATCGAGATTGCAAAGCGGATTGCTGCCGCGAACAAGAACGAAGCGCATCTCCTGTTCGCGGGCCTGCGGCGCCGGCGCGGGAACCGGCGCAATGGGTGAAGGCCCGGCTTCGACGGCCGCGACCGCGGCGGGCACGCCGTTCGCGGGAACCTCGCGACAATTCGCTGGCGCCGGATTGCGCTGGCAAATGGTTCTCTCGGTCATCAGGTCGAGCGAATCGAGACTGGTGACGAGTTTCATCTCCAGCATGTCTTCGGGCTCGATCTGCCTGATGTCGCTGGCAGGCGTCGCCTTCATCACGCCCAGCACGCCCTGCTCGACACCCATTTCCTTCAGATAGGCCGACAGCCGCTTCTCGACCGTCCTGCTCATCTCGTAGGTCTTGTAGCTGCCGGCGTTCTTGCGGCTGACGATCCTGGTGCTGACGATCTTCTTCTTGCCGTTCACGATCCGATAGGTCGTGCGGTAGAGCAGCTTCTCGCGCTGGTAGGTGGTGGTGATCTGGTGCACACCGAGATAGGCCCATTCGCCGACTACGCGGCGGATGCCGCCGGCAAACATCAGCGGACAGGCCGAATTACACATCGCGCCGCTGTCATAAGCGACGCCGGAATAGGGCTGGCCCTTGCGGCCATTGTCCAGGCAGTTCTTCATCCCCGGCGAGCAGCCGGAAAACTCCGTGATGCCGACCGCGATATCGAGCTTGTTCTTGCGGACCATGCGGCCAAGCTGCAGCGCGGCATCGACATTGCCGCCTGGTGAATTGACGACGATCGGCAGTGGCCTTCCGCCGAGCGTCTTCAGCAGGCGTCTCAGCTGCGCCGGCGTGCCGGCCTCGATCGTGCCTTCGGCGGAAATCCATTCCGGGCAGTTCGGCTCGCAGCCCGGCGCGCTGCTGCGCACGACGACGAAGCGCATCGCCGGACCGTAGTCCGCGGGCGTTTCCTTTGCGGCGGCGCTGAGCGCCGCCAGCCCTGCGGCAGCGGCCAATCCCAGCCGAAGCAGCCCGCGCCAACACCGCATGGTCTTTGAACGGAATGTTGAAACCACGTCTGGCAAGCCCCTCGGGTACAACCCATACTAGTTGCGGGGACGGTGCTTGCAACAAAATTGAAAAGAGCCGCGCGATACCACTCCAAAGCAAAAGGGCGGCCCGAAGACCGCCCTTTCTTTGTCGAACCGGCAAGTGCCGGATCGATTATTCCTTGATGGTGACGACGATGCCGGCACCGACGGTGCGGCCGCCTTCACGGATGGCGAAGCGCAGCTTCTCTTCCATGGC
>NZ_VFTK01000054.1:0-32285 GCF_006439495.1 Mesorhizobium sp. B3-1-8 | reverse complement strand
AGGTGGTGCTCGGCGACGAGGCCGTCGAAGGCGCCATCGAGGCCATCCGCAAGGCGGCGCAGACCGGCCGCATCGGCGATGGAAAAATCTTCGTCTCCAACATAGAGGAAGTCGTGCGCATCCGCACCGGCGAGACCGGCATCGACGCCATCTGACCTTCAATCCATTCCAGACGTCATCACACAGGGAAGAAATGACATGACGACAGCCAAAGACATCATGAAGCAGATCAAGGACAACGACGTGAAATTCGTCGACCTGCGCTTCACCGATCCGCGGGGCAAGCTGCAACATGTGACGATGGATGTCGTCGAGGTCGAGGAAGACATGTTTGCCGACGGCGTCATGTTCGATGGCTCCTCGATCGCTGGCTGGAAGGCGATCAACGAGTCCGACATGGTGCTGATGCCGGACACGGATACGGTCCACATGGATCCGTTCTTCGCCCAGTCGACCATGGTCATCCTGTGCGACATCCTCGATCCGGTCTCGGGCGAAGCCTATAACCGCGATCCGCGCGGCACCGCCAAGAAGGCCGAAGCCTATATGAAGTCCGAAGGCATCGGCGACACGATCTATGTCGGCCCGGAGGCCGAGTTCTTCGTGTTCGACGACGTCAAGTACAAGGCCGATCCCTATAACACCGGCTTCCGTCTCGACTCGACCGAACTGCCGTCCAACGACGACACCGACTACGAGACCGGCAATCTCGGCCACCGTCCGCGCATCAAGGGCGGCTATTTCCCGGTGCCGCCGATCGATTCCTGCCAGGACATGCGCTCCGAGATGCTGACCGTGCTCGCCGAAATGGGCGTGCGGGTCGAAAAGCACCACCATGAGGTCGCCGCCGCACAGCACGAGCTCGGCATCAAGTTCGACACGCTGGTGCGCAACGCCGACAAGATGCTGATCTACAAGTATGTCGTGCACCAGGTCGCCAATGCCTACGGCAAGACGGCCACCTTCATGCCGAAGCCGGTGTTCGGCGACAACGGCTCGGGCATGCATGTCCACCAGTCGATCTGGAAGGGCGGCAAGCCGACCTTCGCCGGCAACGAATATGCCGGCCTGTCGGAGAGCTGCCTGTTTTATATCGGCGGCATCATCAAGCACGCCAAGGCGATCAACGCCTTCACCAACCCGCTCACCAACTCCTACAAGCGTCTGGTGCCGGGCTACGAGGCGCCGGTGCTGCTCGCCTATTCGGCGCGCAACCGCTCGGCCTCGTGCCGCATTCCGTTCGGCAACTCGCCGAAGTCGAAACGCGTCGAGGTCCGCTTCCCCGATCCGGGCGCGAACCCCTATCTCGGCTTCGCCGCCATGCTGATGGCCGGTCTCGACGGCATCAAGAACAAGATCCATCCGGGGCAGCCGATGGACAAGGACCTCTATGATCTGCCGCCGAAGGAGTTGAAAAAGATCCCGACCGTCTGCGGCTCGCTGCGCGAAGCGCTGCAGAGTCTCGACAAGGATCGCGGCTTCCTGAAGGCCGGCGGTGTCTTCGACGACGACCAGATCGACTCTTACATCGAGCTCAAGATGGCCGAGGTCATGCGCTTCGAAATGACCCCGCACCCCGTCGAGTACGACATGTACTATTCGGTCTAAGCGTCTGATCGAACGTTGAAATCAAGCCCTTGGAGGTAACCGTCTCCAAGGGCTTTCATTGTGCTGGTGCAAAGCCGAGCTTGCCGGGATGTTTTCCAGCTAAGCCATCGCCGAAAAGCCGCTTCAGGACACTATGACCCGCCCGGCCTTTCGCCGCGCATGGTCCGCCCCAACAAGGTCGCGGCGGTTTTTCGCAATGATGTCCTCTGCGATCGGGGCAGGTTCCAGACCGGCAAGCTTGCGGTAGATGACCGCGCCCACAATGGTTGGCAAGGTGGCGAGAATCACAAGCGGCCCCGCGGCGCCGAATGTCACGAGAGCCATCAACGGCGCCGCCACAAGGCCCCCTATGCCATAGGCCAGATAACCGGTCTTGCCGATCGACCGCAGCCCAAAATGCGCGATGGCGATGAGGATAAGGACAGGCATTCCGGTGAACAGAGCCATCGCTCCCTTTATCACCAAGTCGCTCAGCAGCACGTCGATCAGATTTTCCGGGCGTATCGATTTGCCCATGCGTTCCAGATCACTCACATACGATCTGAGATCCAGAACCCCTGGATTGCGGTGCTCAGGATACCACCCAGCAAGGATGCACCGAGCAGGGAAACCAACGAGGTCCGCACGCGCAACGGGCCGGCGAAGTACTCCGTCCCCTCATGGACGAACGCGCCGACGCCAGCCGATGCCCTACCAAACGAGGCTTGTCCATGGCCGGATCGGCCATGGAATCCGCTATCTGTTTCGCCTGCGGCAGCAGAGGCCAGGCGCCGGTAGGCTATATTCATTCCCTCGAGGTCTTCGGCCAAGCCATCCACTCCGGCCGACTTGCGGTATGCCAGGCCGATAGCGGTGCCGATGCATGCTGGAATGAACAAACCCGTCGACAGGTTTCCTGTTGCCGCCAGTTCGGCGAATGTCCCCGAAGCGAGATGCAAGATGAACAGCGGCAAGGCGCAAACGGTCCCAAGCGCCGCATAGGCCCAAGCCTTGATGATGCCGAGTTGGCGCAAAACCAGATGACCTGCCGTGAACATGAAAGCGAACACGATGCCGCCCTTAAGTATCGTCAGAATAACGGCATCATTGCTGAAGTCGCTGAGCGGCTCAGTGTTCCAGCCACGTATGCTCGCCGCGACCAGATAGAATCCGAAGGCAAGCCCCGCAGCAAACAACTTCAGATAGTTCGTGCCGATCCGATTCATGCACAGCCTCCCATGGCGCAGACCTAAAGGAAGCATCTTAAAATTGCACAAAACGTCTAAGTAAAATGCCAGTCGTTTCACGTATAAACGTGACGCGCTGAGCGAAATCGACTGACGGTTTGCCTTCGGTGCTAATTGCATTCCAACAAAAAGAACCCCGGCGTTTCGCCGGGGTTCTCGCATGGACAGGTGTCGGAGGGCTGACGCCTATCCCGCAAGCTCGTCGGGGCCGTGCAGCGTCCAGTCGGCGCGGCGTGCCAGAAACAGCAGGAAGTAGATCGCCGCCACGGCCATGATCGCCAGCGTCGCAATCAGGCTCGGGCGTCCGAAGGCGGCGTCGAGCCAGTTCTGGTAGGCGACATAGACAAGCGCCACGAAGGCGAGGATCGCCGGCACCGGAAACAGCGGCATACGATAGTGGCCGCCCGAGGTGGTGCCGTTGCGGCGGCCGGCGAAGACCGCGACGCACAGCAGTGCATAGATCACCACCAGCGACGTGCCGCTGACCACCAGCAAGAGGTTGAGGTCGATAAAGCAGGCCAGTGCGGCCAGCACCACCACCACGATGGTGGCGATCCACGGCGAAGCGTAAGTGCCATGGACGGACGCGACCGCGTTGTTGATCGGCCCGAACCAGGTCTTGTCGCGGCCCGAGCTGAACAACAGCCGCGCCGCCTGCAGGATGATGGCGATGACGGCGTTGAAAATGGCCACCGCAATCGCCAGGCTGATCGCCACCGTCAGCCAATGGCCGCCGCGCGCCTCGAGGAAATACTCGATCTTCTGGGGTGCGGAGAGCAGGCCGACGAGATCTGGCGCGCCGAGCAGCACCGCGGTCAGCGGAATGAGCTCGGCGGCGACCGTGATCACCAGCGCCCAGAGCACCACCTTGCCGATGTTGCGCTTGGCGTCGTGCGTCTCTTCGCCGAAATAGGCGGCGGCGCCATAGCCGTTATAGGCAAAGAGCGACACGGCGGTGGATGCGAGGATGATGGCGGCCGAGGCCGGAACCAGCGTGTTGGTCGTGGCGTCGAGCAGTTGCGGCGCGGTGAAAAGGCTGGAGAGCGGCCGCTCGATATGGGTGAAGCCGAGCCAGATCAGGACCAGCAGCGCCAGCATCTCGATGCCGAGGAAGATGCCGGTGACGAAGGCGTTGAGCTTGATGCGCATGGCGGCGACGGCGCCGGCCAGGATGATGGTCACCACACCCACCCACTGCGGACTGAGATTGGGAATGAGGACGCCGAGATAGGTGCCGACGCCGAGCGCGATGACCGCGACGATGAGCACGATCGACACGAACACGAGCACCAGCGTGACGAAACCCCAGAAGCGCCCGAGCGTGCGGCCGATCATGGTGTATTCGCCGCCGGCCATCGGGTAGGCCGAGGAAAGCTCGGCATAGACGAAGGCCATGAACAGGCCGATGACGGCCGCGATCACGAAGCTCAGGAACGAGCCGGTGCCGGCCAGCGCAATGACGCCCGGCACGATGATGAAGACGGATGATGCCGGCGTCACCGCCGAAAGCACGATCATCAGCGTGCCCAGCGCGTTCAGCGCCCGGTCGAGACCCTTGGCGCCGGGCGCGGCCTTGTCGGTGGCCGCCGTAGTGGCTTCGTTTGTGGACATTGTCTTCCCCTTTTTTTTAATTTGATAAAAATTACTATCCGTAACGGAAGCTAGCCGCGTCGACACATAGCGTCAACAAATATGCGATATGTCGGCTTGCAAAAATCTACATGCCAGTTTTTATTGAATCATATTCAGGAAAATGAAATGGGCAGACCCAAGACACAGACCGATCGCCGCCTGACCCTGGTAGCGGCTGCGGAATCGATGATCGCCAAACGCGGCCTCGCCGCCGTCACCTTGCGCGACGTGGCCAACGAGGCTGGCATGAGCTCGAGCGCCCTGCTCTATTACTATCCAGGCCTCAAGGAGCTGCTGGACGACGTACAGGCAAAGGCGGTCGAGCGCTTCTGCACGCAGCGCGCGGCAGCGGTCGCGGCAATCGCCGATCCGAGGGCGCGCCTGAAAACAATGCTCGACAGCGGCCTGCCAACCGACCCGGGCGACCAGCTTTGCCGACTTCTGCTGGAGCTCGGCGCCTATTCGCGCTCGGACGCAAGCTATGCCGCCCGACACATCACGCTGTTCGAGCGCCAGGTGGCGATCTATGTCGGCATCCTGGAAGCGGGCGCGGCCACCGGCGTCTTCGTGCTCAATGCTGCGAGCGAAGTCATCGCCCGCAGCCTCGTCGTCATGGAAGACGGGCTCGGCCTTCACCTCGTCAACGTCGTGCCGGCTGTCGACCACGCCTCGGCAATGGCGATCCTCACCGGTTACGCCGAACTCGCGACCGGCTGCAGCCTTCGCTGAGCCGGCTTTCATCAACGGAGCATCCTCAGCATGGATCAACGAATAGACTTGACCGCCACGCCGGCCGGCAAGACGCGCGCCCGCGGCCTCGGCATTCCCCTGCCGGGCACGCCGGGACCTGCCAATGCCATCACCGATGTCGATGGCGTGCTCGTCGGCTATTCAACACTGATCAAGGGCGACGGTAAGCTCAACATGGGTCACGGGCCAGTCCGCACCGGCGTCACCGCGATCCTGCCGCTCGGCCGTGACGGCATCGGCGTGGCTTTGGCTGCCGGCTATCATTCCTTCAACGGCAATGGCGAGATGACCGGCGCTTCATGGCTGGAAGAGGCCGGCAGCCTCTCCATGCCGATCCTGATCACCAACACGCACGCCGTCGGCCCCTGCCATCGCGGCATCATCGACTGGGTAGCGCGCAACAAGCCCGAGGTGGCGAACCAATGGCTGCTGCCGGTGGTGGCCGAAACCTGGGACGGCTATCTCAACGACATCAACGGCCCGCATGTCACCATCGACCACGCGATCGAGGCGATCGAGAATGCGGCCGCTGGCGCCATCGAGGAAGGATCCGTCGGCGGCGGCACGGGCATGAACTGCTACGCCTTCAAGGGCGGCTCCGGCTCAGCGTCGCGGATCGTCGATTATGGCCACCGCGCCTACACGGTCGGCGTCTTCCTGCAGGCCAATTTCGGTTCGCGACATGAGATCAGCATCGCTGGCGTACCGCTCGGGCACGAGCTTACCGCCGACAATCCAATGGAGGCGTATTTCAGCGGTCGGCCGACGGGCGCCGGCTCCTGCATCGGCATCGTCGCCACCGACGCGCCGCTGCTGCCTGGACAGTGCAAGGCGCTGGCGCGGCGCGTGCCGCTCGGGCTGGCGCGCACCGGCACCGCCGGCTCGCATTTTTCCGGTGACATCTTCCTCGCCTTGTCGACTGCCAACCCTGATGCGCTCAACGGCCGCTTCCCGAAAGGCGCGCCGACCGCGGAGAGCTACAGCCATATGGACTTCGTTCCCTGGGGCCGCATGGACGACTTCTACACGGCCGTCGTGCAGGCCACCGAGGAGGCCGTGCTCAACGCGCTGGTCGCCAACGAGGCTATGGTCGGCCGTGACGGCAACCGCACCCCCGCCCTGCCGCATGGCCGGGTGGTGGCGGCGCTAAAATCGCGTGGCGTCATCACCAGTTGACGATAGTCGGCGGAGATTTCTCCCTGGTAGTTGCCATGCAAAAAGCCCCGGCGTTGACCCGCCGGGGCTTTTTTGTCGTTCTCGTCTTGTCACAGGCCTAAAGCCTGTGACCTCGAAACAAATCAGGCGGCAGCCGAAACGGCCGCGGTCGAAACCTCGGAGATCGTCTTCAGCACCTGCGAGGCGATCTGGTAGGGGTCGCCCTGCGAGTTCGGGCGGCGGTCTTCCAGATAGCCCTTATAGTCGTTCTTGACGAAGGAGTGCGGCACGCGGATCGAAGCGCCGCGATCGGCGACGCCGTAGCTGAACTTGTTCCACGGCGCGGTCTCGTGCTTGCCGGTCAGGCGCTTGTCGTTGTCCGGGCCGTAGACGGCGATGTGATCCATCAGGTTCTTGTCGAACTGGGCCATCAGCGCCTCGAAATAGGCCTTGCCGCCGACTTCGCGCATGTAGGAGGTGGAGAAGTTGCAGTGCATGCCCGAGCCGTTCCAGTCGGTGTCGCCGAGCGGCTTGCAGTGGAACTCGATGTCGATGCCATACGTCTCGGTCAGGCGCAGCAGCAAGTAGCGGGCCATCCACATCTGGTCGGCGGCCTTCTTGGAGCCCTTGCCGAAGATCTGGAATTCCCACTGGCCCTTCGCCACTTCGGCGTTGATGCCTTCATGGTTGATGCCGGCGGCGAGGCACAGGTCGAGATGCTCCTCGACGATCTTGCGCGCGACATCGCCGACATTCTTGTAGCCGACGCCGGTGTAATAAGGACCCTGCGGCGCCGGATAGCCGCTCTCCGGGAAGCCGAGCGGACGGCCGTCCTTGTAGAAGAAATACTCCTGCTCGAAGCCGAACCAGGCGCCCTCGTCGTCGAGGATGGTGGCGCGCTTGTTCGAGACATGCGGCGTCACGCCATCGGGCATCATGACTTCGCACATGACCAGCACGCCATTGGTGCGGGCCGGATCCGGATAGACGGCGACGGGCTTCAGCACGCAGTCGGAGCTGTGGCCCTCGGCCTGGTTGGTGGACGAGCCATCGAAGCCCCACAGCGGCAGCTGCTCCAGCGTCGGGAACTCGGCAAATTCCTTGATCTGGGTCTTGCCGCGCAGGCTGGGGGTCGGGACGTATCCGTCGAGCCAGATATACTCGAGCTTGTATTTGGTCATTCCAGTGCCTCTCGTTGCTTGGGCGCCGCAAGTGGGCGGCGTCAACGCATGGCCGGGCTTGCCGGCCTGCCGATCATTAAAAAGCAATTCGTATGCCACTCCGCCTTCGGCGGGTGCGGCAAAATGGGTCATGGCAAGGCGTTGATTTTGCTCAGCCGCCTCACTTGTGCGCTCGGATCGCTCAATCGATATTTCTGCATAAATAATTGGCAAATAATGATCTTTTTGTAGGCGTATTGCCTAAACGAATCGCAGAACCTATCTTGCTGGATAAGTTGAATCGGCAAGTCCCCGGACAAGCAAGGAGGTCGCCAATGCAAGTCGTGCAGCCGCGTCCGTCGGCAAAAATCCTGATGTTCCCACTGGCAGGACGCAAGTCTGCCGCAAATTTAGGCGCCAAGGCCAAATTCGCGGCAGAGCTTGCGACGCTTCGCGGCGAGCATGCCGACTTTGACGGCTGGTACCACGAAGCAGCCGTCGAGGAAGAAAATCAGCGCAAGAGCTGATCGCCTCTTTGAGCTTCATGAACGGAAAAGCCCGGCGCGATCACTCGCGCCGGGCTTTCTTCTTTTGAGCGGACGATCGAGGTCAGTCCTTGGCGTGGAGATCGGTGCCGAGCGTATCCCTGACGAAGATCATGCCGATGATGAGCGACATCGCCGCGATGATCACCGGGTACCAGAGGCCGTAGTAGATATCGCCCTTATAGGCGCTGAGCGCGAACACCGTCGCCGGCAGCAGGCCGCCGAACCAGCCATTGCCGATGTGATAGGGCAACGACATGCCGGTGTAGCGGATGCGGGTCGGGAACATCTCGACCAGGATCGCGGCGATCGGCCCGTAAACCATGGTGACGAACAGCACCAGGATGAACAGGATACCGATCGTGAGCGGCCAGTTGATCGCAGCCGGATCGGCAGTCATGGCGAAGGCGCCACCGCCCGGGACGGTGTAGACGGTGACTTCCGGCGCACCGGCTGCCTCGTCCTTGGTCAGGATCTTGTCGGCAATCGCCTTGTCGGTCGGAACCGCCGCCTTTTCGCCGCCGCGGATGGCCGCCGCGTCAAGCTTCAGCTCGGGATTGGCCGCGATGAAGGCGTCGAGCTTCTGGTCCGCCACCTTGGCCGCGGCGCGCTTCAACGGATAGCCGCCGTCCTGAAGCGACATGTTCACCGCCTTGGCGAAGGCCGCGTCCTTGGCCTTGGCCTGATCGCCGGCGGCGACGGCGTCATAGGATTCCACCGTCTCGTTGCCGATCTTGACCGAGGCTGCGGTGCCTGGGGCTGCCGTGGTCACCACATCATAAGGCACCGAGTTCTTGGTCAGGAACGAAGTCGCGATATCGCAGGATGTCGTGAACTTCGCCGTGCCGACCGGGTTGAACTGGAACTTGCAGTCTCCGGGCGCTGCCGTCACCGTCGCGCGGGTGTTCTGCTGCGCGGTGGCCAGTGCCGGATTGGCGGACCAGGTCAGCGCCTTGAACAGCGGGAAGGTGCAGACGATGCCGAGCGCGAGGCCAGCCATGATGATCGGCTTGCGACCGATCTTGTCCGACAGCCAGCCGAACACGACGAAGAAGATAGAGCCGATGGCCAGCGCAATCGCGATCATGATGTTGACCGACTGCGCGTCGACCTTGAGCACGTTCGTGAGGAAGAACAACGCATAGAACTGACCATTGTACCAGATCACGGCCTGGCCGGCGGTGAGGCCGAGCAGCGCCAGCAGCGCGATCTTGGCGTTCTTCCATTGACCGAAGGCTTCCGAGAGCGGCGCCTTGGAGCCCTTGCCCTCTTCCTTCATGCGCTGGAAAGTCGGCGACTCCGATAGCGACAGCCGGATCCAGATTGAAACGGCAAGCAGCAGGAAAGAAACGATGAAGGGAATGCGCCAGCCCCAGGAAGCGTAGGTTTCCTTGCTGAGCGAGCCCTGAACAATCAGGATGACGATCAACGACAGGAAAAGGCCGAGCGTCGCCGTCGTCTGGATCCACGACGTATAGAAACCGCGACGGTCGTCAGGCGCGTGCTCCGCGACATAGGTCGCAGCACCGCCATATTCGCCACCGAGCGCCAGGCCTTGCAACATGCGCAGCCCGATCAGGATCACGGGAGCCAAGATGCCCAAGGTTGCGTAGCCGGGCAGCAAGCCGACCAGGAAGGTCGACAGGCCCATGATCGTCATGGTGACGAGGAAGGTGTATTTGCGGCCGACGAGATCGCCGATGCGGCCGAAAAGCAGCGCGCCGAACGGTCGGACAAGGAAGCCGGCGGCAAAGGCAAGCAGCGCAAAGATGTTGCGCGTTGCCTCGGGAATCGCCGGGCTGAAGAAGGTCGAGCCGATGAAGGCGGCCAACGAGCCGTAGAGATAGAAATCGTACCATTCGAAAACGGTGCCGAGCGAGGAGGCGAAGATGACTTTCTTCTCCTCCCGCGTCATGCCGCGGCTGGTTCCGCCGGCGGTCGAAGCCATTGCCATTGATGTATCCTCCCGTGAGATCCCGTCTGTCCTCGATGGCTGCGCGCCACCGTCCGCGCTCCTCCGAACGCGGACTCAAAGACGCAGCCAACGAAGGAAAAAATGACAGAAAGGACGGGCGAAAGGCACCGCGACGATGGGATTATGACTTTGGTATTAGGTGCGCTGCGAAAGCGGCGCCGCGCTTGAATTGCTCTAGGCCTGCAGCGCTTCGAGCAGGCTGACCGCCGCCATCATGTCGCGCTTGCGTGCCGAGCGGCGCGCAACGGCCTCCGCATCCTGGCCCCAATGCTCGATCTGCCAGTCCTCGTCGACATGGCCGGCAGCCCAAGCTTCCTCGCCGTCGAGGTGACCGAAATCGACGGCCAAAGCCAGCAGCGCCGAACCGGTCAGCGCGGTCATGACATGAATGGCGGCCAGCCGCATCGGCTCGACACGCTGGCCAAGATGCGCGCCGAGCACGGCGATCGCCTCGCGTGGCTGCTCGACGTGGATGACACCTTCGGCAAGGTTGAAGCGCGCGCCGAGGCTGCCGCGTGCCCAGTCCAGCACCGGATCCCAGAGCTCGTTCTGGCGATCGACCAGTCCCTGCGGGCCATCGGCGCGGTAGCACAAAAGATCGGACGAGGCGAAGCGCAGCACGTCCTCCAGCACCGCCTGCGGATCCGAGGCGACGCCGTCGATGGCGGTGTTGACGAGCCGCATGACAGGCATCGTCACGGGATCGATGACCTCGCCTTGCGCGCTGAATTCATCGGCAACGAGCGCGGCAGCGTTTTCGGTCGGCAGCACCATCACAGCCTTGCCCGGCGTGCGCACGGGCCGGCCGTCCAGATGAACGGCAAAGCAATTCTCGACGGGAGCCACCGAAACAGCCTTGTAGAAACGCTTCGGCAGCGGCGTCTTCATCTGGATCTGGGCGCGGCGCACGGGATCGGGGTCGGAAAGCAGCTTTCCGGCTTCGAGGTCTTCGAGGATGTCGCGCATGCCGAACTCCTTAAAGCAATTCCAGGGAACGTGTGAAGCGGTTTTCCGTCCGGAATTGCGTCAAAACAAAGAGATGGAGCAGCTTGCCGTTCGGCGAGCTGCTCTATGGTGCGGGCTGCCTGCGCGCCGGGCGATTGACGATGATCAGACCGGCGGCGATCAGGCCGAGCGCCAGGATTATCCTGGTCGTCGGCAACTCGCCCAACAGCACCGCACCGCACAGGACGCCGAACACCGGCGACAGGAAGGCGAAGCTCGACAGACCGGCGGCCGGATAGCGCGTGAGCAGCCAGAACCACAACACATAGGTGAAGGCGACGATATAGAAAGACTGGAAGAGCAGCGCCAGTGTCGGCAAGGCGGCAAGCGCACGGATCGGCGGGCCGGCGAAAGGCATCACCAGCAGGCCGACGACAGTTGCACCCGCCAGCTGGTAAAGCAGAAGCTTTTCGGCGTTGGTTTCCACCAGTTTCGACCGCTTTATGAAGATGCTGGTCGCCGCCCAGAGAATGCCCGAGCCGAGACTGAGCAGGTCACCCGTCAGTGTCGTGTCGCTGCCGGCAGTGATGCCGTCGGAGAAAACCGCCGCCAGGCCGCAGAAGGCGAGAACAAGCCCGCCGAGCTTGCGCGGGTTGATGCGCTCGCCAAGCAGGAAATGGCCGCCGATCAGGACCCAGAACGGCATGGTGTTGACCAGGAGCGTGTTGCGGGCAACGGTGGTGTATTCGAGCCCGATATAGAGGCACAGGAACTCGACGCCGAAGAGCACGCCGACGACGATGCCGGCGGGCAAAGTCCCATCCGCTTCGAATAGCTTGATGCCGCGCAGCCGGCACCAGCCAAGCACGCAGGCTCCCCCAATGAGCGATCGTGCGACCGAGACGAAGACAGGGTCGTAGCCGGCGTATGAGACCTTGGCGGCGACGTAGTTCAGGCCCCAGGAAAAGGTCAGTCCGACCATGATGACAGCCGCGGCCATGTCGACTGCATCGCGACGATCCAATGCGGGGGCGACAGCCAAGTCAGTCCTCCGCGCTCTGGTCGTCGAAGCCGATCAGGTTCCAGCTCTGGCGCATATGCGGCGGCATCGGCGCCGTGACGTCGATGACGCCCTGGTCCGGATGCGGGATGATAATGCGGCGCGCATGCAGGTGCAGGCGGTTTTGAATGCCGCCCGGGAAATCCCAGTTGGTATCTGCCTCGAAATATTTTGGGTCGCCGATGATCGGACAACCTATATAGGCGGCGTGAACGCGAAGCTGGTGGGTGCGGCCGGTATAGGGCTCCATCTCCAGCCAGGTCATCGTCTGCGCCGCCTGCTCGATGACGCGGTAGTAGGAGACGGCGTGGTCGGCGCCCTTCTCTCCATGCGCGGCCACGCGCACGCGGTCGCCATCCTCCGTCGGCTCCTTGATCAGCCAGGTCGAGATCTTGTCCTCGCGCTTGGGCGGCACGCCCTTGACCAGCGCCCAGTAGGTTTTCCTGGTCTCTCGCGCCCGGAACGCTTCCGACAGCTTCATCGCCGCAAGACGGGTGCGGGCAACCACCAGCACGCCGGACGTGTCACGGTCGAGGCGGTGGACGAGGCGCGGCTTCTCGCCCTTCTGATTGCGCCAGGCCTCGAGCATGTCGTCGACATTGCGGGTGACGCCGGAGCCGCCCTGCACGGCGAGCCCCGCTGGCTTGTTGAAGACGAAAACCTTCGGGTCCTCATGCAAGAGCATCTTGGCGAGCACGTCGGCATCGCCCTGGTTGCGGATCGAGTGACCGGTGAGCGGCGCGTCGCCCTTCTTATCGACGTCGAGCGGCGGAACGCGGACAGACTGGCCGGGCTCGACACGCGTGTCGGCCTTCACCCGGCCGCCATCGACGCGGATCTGGCCGGACCGAAGCAATTTCTGCAGATGGCCGAAGCCGAGGCCCGGATAATGGACCTTGAACCAGCGGTCGAGCCGCATGCCCGCCTCGCCGGCCTCAATCGTGATCTGTTCAACACCCGCCATGGATACGCTTTTCCGTTTGAAAGCGGCGCCATAGCACTAAGGCAGGCATTGTGCGAGCCAAAGACCCAACAAAGCGCGACGATTGCCCCAATCGCAGCCATCCGAGGTTCGGCCGCACGCTGGCCGACCTTGGATTGAAGCGGGGCCGTAGTCAGTTGGCAGCCTTCGGCTTGGACGAGCCGATCATCTTCCAGTTCTTGTAGAAGACGGAATTGATGCGCTCCACGCTGACCGAGACGATCGAGAGAAGGCCAGCGATCAGCCTCGGGAACGGAGACGGACGGATGATGTCGACGAAGACGCAATAGCGGCGGCCGTCATATTCGTTGACCGAGCGGTGGAAGAGCGTGTCGTCGAAGATGAACAGCGGGTTGTCGTACCAGTAGTTCTTCTTGCTGCCGCACTGGACGAAGATCTCCGCCTTCACCGGGATCAGGTTGTAGAGGATGCGCAGGCTGAGCCGTAGCGGTCCGAAATGCCACGACGTGGATTCGCGCTTGCTGAAAACGGATACCGCGATCGTCTTGATGTATTTGTAATCTTTGTTGAATTCGGGAACGTTGTCGATCTTGTGCTTGCCGTACCACTGGTAGACATACATGCCACGCCGGCCGGTGCCGAAATTGGCGTCGATATCGGCGATGATCTCGTCCTTGCGGGCGTTGAAGACGCCCAGCACCTCGTTGATCTCGCGCTGATAGTCCTCGGGGAACTGCTCGGGCTTCCAGACGCCGGGGTTGCGGTAGCAGAGAAGGTCGATGATCAGGTTGAACGGCGACAGCAGCCAGGTGAAAAGGCCATTGCCGAGGAAATAGCGCTCGAACAGATTCCGGTTCTTCTGGTCGTTGCGCATGACGTCGATCAGGCCGAAAACGACCCAGATGGCGGTCAGGATCGGGATGAAGTAGACGGCGAGCGCGAGAACCACGACTGCAATCGCAGCCTTGCGGAGCGTCTTGACGGTTTTCTTTGTCATTGTCATTCGCGCGGGAGCGCGATCCTGTTCCGTTTGCCAAAATCACGGCGACCCCCGCCCGCCGTGCGTCTTGATAAGATTTTTTGTTTCCCGGCACAATGCCGCGCACGGTCCCGGTGGTCGGCCCCGGATGAATATTTGGAGTATGTTACTCCACTTCAACTCAATGCACGGCCGGCAAACCAAGCTCGTCCCATCTTTCCCTAGGGATCGGATCGCCGGCCAGGAATTCGAAGCCGACGACGCTTTCGCGACGAAGCGTGCCGACCGCCGGGCCGCGCAACTCAGATGCTCCGTTCGCCGCGCAGCTTTGCCCAGTATTCCAACCGCTTGCGGATATCGCGCTCGAAACCGCGCTCCGGTGGATCGTAGAAAGTGCGCCGGCCCATCTTCTCCGGAAAATAGTCCTGGCCTGAAAACGCGTCCGGCTCGTCATGGTCGTAGCGATAGCCGGCGCCGTAATCCTCCTGCTTCATCAACTTGGTCGGCGCATTGAGGATGTGTTTGGGCGGCAGCAGCGAGCCGAACTCCTTGGCGGCCGCGGTCGCAGCCTTGAAGGCGGTGTAGACAGCGTTCGATTTCGGCGCTGTGGCCAGATAGACAGTGGCTTGGGCGAAGGCGAGTTCGCCCTCGGGCGAACCAAGATAGTCATAGGCGTCCTTGGCCGCATTGGCGACGACAAGCGCCTGTGGATCGGCGAGCCCGATATCCTCCACTGCCATGCGCACGAGCCGGCGGCCGAGATAGAGCGGATCCTCGCCGGCATCGAACATGCGGGCAAGATAGTAGAGCGCGGCATCCGGATCGGAGCCGCGCACCGATTTATGCAGCGCCGAGATCAGATTGTAATGGCCGTCCTGGCCTTTGTCGTAGATCGGGGCGCGGCGCTGGATGACGCGCTGCAGGCCCTCCGGGCCGAACACCTCGCCTTTCTTGGCGGCGCGCCAGACTTCCTCGGCCAGCGTCAGCGAGGCGCGGCCGTCGCCATCCGCCATGCGGATCAGCATCGCGCGCGCTTCTTCGTCGAGCGGCAGCGCCCTGCCCTCGGTTTCTTCCGCCCGGGCCAGAAGCTTGGCGATGCTTTCCTCGCCCAGCGAACGGAACACCAACACACGCGCTCGCGACAGAAGTGCTGCATTCAACTCAAAGGACGGGTTCTCTGTCGTGGCGCCGACCAGCACCACGGTGCCGTCTTCCATCACCGGCAAAAAACCGTCCTGCTGGGCGCGGTTGAAGCGATGGATCTCGTCGACAAAGAGCAGCGTCTGGCGGCCATTGGCGCGCCTCAGCTTCGCTGCCTCGAACACTTTCTTGAGGTCCGCGACACCGGAAAACACAGCCGAAATCTGCTCAAAGGCAAGATTGGTCTCGCCGGCGAGCAGCCGCGCCACCGTCGTCTTGCCGGTGCCGGGCGGCCCCCAGAAGATCATCGAGCCGAGCGAACCGGAATCGATCAACCTCGTCAGGGCGCCGTCGGGACCCGTCAGATGCTCCTGGCCCACGACCTCGCCGAGGTTTTTGGGGCGCAACCGGTCGGCAAGCGGTCGCCCGGGCGCCACTTTCTCCGGTTCATCGGAACTGAACAGATCGGCCATGCAAGTCTTTTGGTTGAAAAGCGATCTTCAAAGATGGGAAGACCGCCTCAATAGCGCAACACCTGGCGCAGTATCTGCCCGCCGCGCTCGACGGTAAAGCGCCACCAGCGCGTGTCCTGCTGAGCAACCTGCGCCAGCGTCGCCGCAGTGTCGATGGTGGTGCCGTTGACCTCGCGCACGATATCGCCGGGCTGGAAGCCGAAATCGGCGGCCGGCGAATCGCGGCTGATATCGATGACGGTGACGCCCTTGATATCCGTGCGAAGGCCAAGGCGCTGGGCAAGCCGGGGCGACAGCTCCGTGACCTTGGCGCCGGAAAAGGGACTGCGGCCGCGCAAGGTGACTTCGCTGGGCTTGGCGCCTTCCGGCGCGCGCTCCAGCGGAATCTCCAACGTCGCCTGCTGCCCTTTGCTCAGCACGGCAAACGTCGCCTTGGTGCCGATCGACAGCGTCGCCATGCGGTAGTCGAGCGCCTCGATGCTTTCAACCGGCGTGTTGTTGAGCGACAGGATGACGTCGCCAGGCTTCAGGCCGGCCTTGCCCGCGGGCCCGGTCGCGTCCACGGACGACACCAGGGCGCCGGTCGGCTTCTCCATGCCGAGAGATTCGGCGATCTGCGGCGTCACCATTTCGAACTCGGCGCCGATATAGGGGCGCTCGAAGAAGTCGAGCCCGGCCTTGGCGGCGTCGGCAAAGGCGCGCACCATGTTCGAGGGAATGGCGAAGCCGATGCCGATCGAGCCGCCGCTGCGGCTGTAGATCGCGGTGTTGATGCCGACCAGCTGGCCGCCCATGTTGATCAGCGCGCCGCCCGAATTGCCGGGATTGATGGCGGCATCGGTCTGGATGAAATAGCCCGAATCCGAGACGCCGATATGGCTGCGGGCAAGCGCCGAGACGATGCCGCTGGTGGTGGTCTGGCCGACGCCGAACGGGTTGCCGATGGCGAGCACCAGGTCGCCGACCTCGAGCGCGTCGGAATCGCCGATGGCGATCACCGGGAACGGCTTGTCGGCCGAGATCTTGAGCACGGCGAGATCGAGCGTCTCGTCCTTGAGCATGACCTTGGAGGTGAACTCGCGCCCGTCGGCGGTCGCGACCTTCACCTCGTCGGCATCCTTGATGACGTGGAAGTTGGTGACGATGACGCCGCTCGGATCGACCAGCACGCCGGAGCCCAGCGAGGACTGCGCGCGCGGCTGGGCACGGCCGAAGAACTCCTCGAAGAAGGGATCGCCCTCGAAAGGCGACGTCACCTTTGCGGTCTGCGAGGCATAGACATTCACCACGGCCGGGGCCGTCTGCTTGACCAGCGGCGCGAAGGAGAGCTGCACCTCCTCGCGGCCGAACGGCACGCGCTTGTCGGGGCCGGACGTGCCGTTCTCGCCCTCGACGCCATGAAGGAGATCGGTCAGCACATCGGAGAGGCCCGGATCGGCCGGCTTGGCGGCATCCTCGGCAAAAGCCTGTCTTGCGGCCGGTGCCGCGGCGAAGACCGCCAGCGCGGCAACAAGAAACAGTCGTTTGAGGTGCATTCTCGAATCCCTCCGGATAGGGCGCCATTGTCCCGACGATTGTGCAGAATGAAAGGCTAATGCACACAAATGCGACACTTGTCGCGCAAAAGCGTTCGCGTAAGGGCGAAAAATCTGCACGCCTGCCGCCCCTCCGGCAAATGCAAAAAGGGGCCCGCAGGCCCCTTGAAGTCATTGACGAAAACGCTTGACCTCAGGCGACCGCGGCTTCCTCGTTGGCGCCCTCGGCCTCGAGGCGGGCGCGGTCGGCGGCGCCCTTGGCCGAGGTGTCGCGGTCGACGAATTCGATGACCGCCATCGCGGCGTTGTCGCCCTTGCGGAAGCCCGCCTTCATGATACGCAGATAGCCGCCGTTGCGGGTGGCGTAGCGCGGGGCGTGGGTTTCGAACAGGCGCTTGACGACGCCTTCATTGCCGATCTGGGCGATGACCTGACGACGGGCGTGCAGGTCGCCGCGCTTGCCGAGCGTGACGAGCTTCTCGACGATCGGACGCAGGTCCTTCGCCTTCGGCAGGGTGGTGAGGATCTGCTCGTGCTCGATCAGAGACACGGCGAGGTTGGCGAACATTGACTTGCGGTGGCTTACGCTGCGGGCGAAGCGACGGCCTTTGAAACCGTGGCGCATGGCTCTTTTCCTTCTTCAGTTGTTCAAGAGGCCACGGCCTCTGATGGTTTTCCGCATGACCGTCGGATCGAGCGGCTCTCGCCGCCGATCCTTGGAATTCATGCTCAATATTGGTCTTCGTAACGCTTGGCGAGGTCTTCGATGTTTTCCGGCGGCCAGTCCGGCACTTCCATGCCGAGATGGAGGCCCATGGCCGCCAGCACTTCCTTGATCTCGTTCAGCGACTTGCGGCCGAAGTTCGGGGTGCGCAGCATCTCGGCTTCGGTCTTCTGGATCAGGTCGCCGATATAGACGATGTTGTCGTTCTTCAGGCAGTTGGCCGAACGCACCGAAAGCTCGAGCTCGTCGACCTTCTTGAGCAGCGCCGGGTTGAAGGCGAGCTCGGTGACGGCTTCGGCGGCGACTTCCTTCTGCGGCTCGTCGAAGTTGACGAACAGCGCAAGCTGGTCCTGCAGAATGCGGGCGGCGAAAGCCACCGCGTCCTCGCCCGAGATCGAGCCGTTGGTCTCGATGGTCATGGTCAGCTTGTCGTAGTCGAGCACCTGGCCCTCGCGGGTGTTCTCGACTTTGTAGGAGACCTTCTTGACCGGCGAGTAGAGGCTGTCGACCGGGATCAGGCCGATCGGCGCGTCCTCGGCGCGGTTGCGCTCTGCCGGCACATAGCCCTTGCCGGTGTCGACGGTGAACTCCATGCGGATCTCGGCGCCCTCGTCCAGCGTGCAGATGACGTGGTCGGGGTTGAGGATCTCGACGTCGCCCACGGTCTGGATGTCGCCGGCGAGCACGGCGCCCGGGCCCTGCTTGCGAACGACCATGCGCTTGGGACCATCGCCTTCCATGCGGATGGCGATTTCCTTGATGTTGAGCACGATGTCGGTCACGTCCTCGCGCACGCCGGCGATGGACGAGAATTCATGCAGCACGCCGTCGATCTGCACGGCGGTGACGGCCGCGCCGCGCAGCGAAGACAGAAGCACGCGCCGCAGCGCGTTGCCCAGCGTCAAGCCAAAGCCGCGCTCGAGCGGCTCGGCCACCAGCGTGGTCAGCGTCTTCTTCTTCGACGAGAACTCGATCTTGTTCGGCTTGATCAGTTCCTGCCAGTTTTTCTGGATCATAAATGTCTTCCTTCCTTTGCCCCGCCACCATCCAATCGTGGCGGGCGACACGGAAAACCGCGGAGGAACGCCGTGGCGTTCGCGCGGCGCTTAAAAATCAGACGCGGCGCTTCTTGCGCGGACGGCAGCCATTGTGCGGGATCGGCGTCACGTCACGGATCGAGGTGATGGTGAAGCCCGCCGCCTGCAGCGCGCGGAGCGCCGATTCACGGCCGGAGCCGGGTCCGCAGACCTCGACCTCGAGCATGCGCATGCCGTGTTCCTGGGCCTTCTTGGCGACGTCCTCGGCAGCCATCTGGGCGGCGAACGGGGTCGACTTGCGCGAACCCTTGAAACCTTGCGCGCCGGCCGACGACCAGGCAATCGAATTGCCCTGCGCGTCGGTGATGGTGATCATGGTGTTGTTGAAGGTCGAATTGACGTGGGCAACGCCCGACGAAATGTTCTTGCGTTCGCGACGGCGAACACGAGCGGCTTCCTTGGCCATGGTAGTCCTTTCAGTTGATCTCTACACCGCCGTAATGCCAGCGGCTCCACCTTGGGAAGGCAGTAGGGGAGTAAGGCAGTAAGGGAGTAGGGAAAACACAATCCCTATTGCCTTACTGCCCTACTCCCTTACTCCCCTAAATTACTTCTTCTTGCCGGCGATCGCCTTGGCCGGACCCTTGCGGGTGCGCGCATTGGTATGCGTGCGCTGGCCGCGGACCGGCAGCGAGCGGCGGTGACGCAGGCCGCGGTAGCAGCCGAGGTCCATGAGCCGCTTGATGTTCATCGAGACTTCACGGCGCAGGTCGCCTTCGACCTGGTAATCACGGTCGATCGCCTCGCGGATCTGCAACACTTCCGCGTCGGTCAGTTGGTTGACGCGGCGGTCCGCCGGGATGCCGACCTTGTCGACGATCTCCTGGGCAAACTTCTTGCCGATGCCGTGAATGTACTGAAGCGCGATGACGACGCGCTTGTTAGTCGGAATGTTGACGCCGGCTATACGAGCCATTTTCTTCTCTTTCTCCATGTGGGCCGGGCATGCCCGGCGCTGTCGAAGTTGCCCCGCGTCCGGTGGAGGCCGGCCCTTGCGGGAGTTTCCTGGTTCAAAGCGACCGCCTTGCCCGCAAGGGCAAGCAAAGTCCATGCCTGATAGGAAGACGGGCCGCCATACCCCAACGGCCCACTTCAGTCAAGCGCAATCTTTAATTGTCGGCCCGGCCTACTTCGCCGCAGCCGCGAGGACCTTGCCGATCTCGGCGGTCACGGCATCGATACTGGCCATGCCGTCGACGGTCTTGAGCTTGCCTTTGGCGTAGTAGTAGCCGATCAGCGGCGCCGTCTTCTTGTAGTATTCGCGCAGGCGTTCCTCGAACACCGCCGGGTTGTCGTCCTTGCGCACCGGCTGGCCGGCGGCCTTGGCATCTTCGGCGCGTTTGACGATTCGCCCAACCAGCGCCTTGTCATCGACGACGAGCTCGATGACGGTGTCGAGCGCTATGCCGCGCTCGGCGAGCATCGCCTCCACCGCGTCGGCCTGGACCAGCGTGCGCGGATAACCATCGAGGATGAAACCCTTGGCGCAATCCGGCTGATCGATGCGTTCGGCGACGATGGCGTTGACGATCGCATCCGAGACCAGCTCACCGGCATCCATCACCGCCTTGGCACGCTTGCCGACCTCGGTTCCGGCCTGGACGGCGGCACGCAGCATGTCACCAGTCGAGAGCTGAGGGATGCCGTGTTTTTCTACCAGTCTTTGTGCTTGCGTCCCCTTGCCCGCTCCTGGCGGCCCAAGCAATATCAGCCTCATCTGCTCCTCTTCCCCCCGCGCAACTTCGACTTCTTGATCAGGCCCTCATACTGGTGCGCGATCAGGTGACCCTGAATCTGCGCCACCGTGTCGAGCGTGACACTGACCACGATCAGAAGCGATGTGCCACCGAGGTAGAAAGGTACGCCAGTCGCCGAAATCAGGAACTCCGGCAGCAGACAGACCAGCACCAGATAAATGGCGCCGATGACGGTTATGCGGGTCAGAACATAGTCGATATAGTCGGCGGTGCGCTCGCCCGGACGATAGCCCGGGATGAAGCCGGAGTGCTTCTTGAGCTGGTCGGCCGTGTCCTTCGGGTTGAAGACGATCGCCGTGTAGAAGAAGGCGAAGAAGACGATCATGCCCGCATAGAAGACCATGTAGAGCGGCTGGCCGTGGCCGAGCGAAGCGAGGATCGTGCTGGCCCAGGCCGGAAGGTTCGTCGTCTGCGAGAAGCCCGCGACCGTCGCCGGCAGAAGCAGCAGCGAGGACGCGAAGATCGGCGGGATGACGCCAGAGGTGTTGAGCTTCAGCGGCAGATGCGAGGTATCGCCCTGGAACATGCGGTTGCCGACCTGGCGCTTCGGATACTGGATGAGCAGACGGCGCTGTGCGCGCTCGAAGAAAACGATGAGCGCGATGACGATGATGGCCAGCACGATGATCGCGAGGATGAGGCCCGTCGACAGCGCGCCGGTGCGGCCGAGTTCCAGCGTGCCGGAGATCGCGCGGGGCAGGCCGGCGACGATGCCGGAGAAGATGATCAGCGAAATGCCGTTACCGATGCCGCGCGCGGTGATCTGCTCGCCGAGCCACATCAGGAACATGGTGCCGCCGACCAGCGTGACGACGGTCGAGATGCGGAAGAACATGCCGGGATCGTTGACGATGCCGTTGCCGCCCTCGAGGCCGATCGAAATGCCGTAGGCCTGGATCAGCGCCAGGAGCACGGTGCCGTAGCGCGTGTACTGGTTGATGATCTTGCGACCCTGCTCGCCTTCCTTCTTCAGCGTTTCCAGCGAAGGGATGACCGAGGTCATCAGCTGCATGATGATGGAGGCGGAGATATAGGGCATGATGCCCAGCGCGAAGATCGCCATGCGCTGCACGGCGCCGCCGGCGAACATGTTGAACATGCCGAGCACGCCCTTGCTCTGCGAGGAGAAGGCTTGGGCGAAAGCGTCGGGATTGATGCCGGGAAGCGGGATATAGGTGCCGAGGCGGTAGACGAGCAGCGCGCCGATGGTGAACCAGATGCGCTTCTTGAGGTCCTCGGCCTTGGCGAAGGCCGCGAAATTCAGATTGGAGGCTAGTTGTTCAGCAGCCGAGGCCATGCCTGATTCTCCGCTAGACCATGATGCCGAAAAGTGTGGAGCGGTTTTCGGACGATATCATGCTCTACTTCTTTTGATTTCCATGTCACGCTCGATGCCCGCAGCTCAGGCGGCGCGTGTCACCGAAGCTCACGAGATAAGCTCCGGACCGTAAACATGCAAGCGGCCGCGTTGACGCGGCCGCCCAATTCATCCGGTCAAAGCGCGGTTCGACGGAAAATGCGAAATCATCCCGGTCGGCCGCGCTTCAAATCGCCGTTAATCGGCGGCGGCCGCTTCCGGCAGCTTCACCGAACCGCCGGCCTTCTCGATCTTCTCGATCGCGGCCTTGGAGGCGCCGGCGACGTCGAAGGAGAGCTTGGCCTTGAGTTCGCCGTCGGACAGCACGCGCACGCCGTCCTTGGCGCGGCGGATGACGCCGGCGGCAACCAGGGCCTCGGCCGTCACGGTCGCCTTGGCGTCGAGCTTCTTGGCATCGATCGCGGCCTGGATACGAGCCAGCGACACAACGGTGAAGCTCTTGGCGAAGATGTTGTTGAAGCCACGCTTCGGCAGGCGCCGGTAGAGCGGCATCTGGCCGCCCTCGAAGCCGTTGATGGCAACGCCCGAGCGGGCCTTCTGGCCCTTGACGCCGCGACCGGCGGTCTTGCCCGAGCCGGAGCCGATGCCGCGACCGAGGCGCTTCCTGGAGTGCGTGGCGCCGTCCTTGTCACGCAGATCGTTGAGTTTCATGTTTCTTCTCCTGCGCTTCCGTTCAGGCCTCGTCCACGACGCGGACGAGGTGCTGGACGGCGGCGATCATGCCGCGCACCGAAGGGGTATCTTCCAGCGTGCGCCGCTTGTGCATCTTGTTCAGGCCGAGGCCGACCAGCGTCGCGCGCTGCTCCTTCGGCCGGCGGATCGGCGAGCCGATCTGCTCGACGGTGATGGTCTTGGTAGCTTTCTTGGCCATGGTCGAAATCCCTGGTCAGCGTCGACTATTCTTCAGCCGCAACGGCGGTGCCGCGGCGGGCCTGAAGGGTCGAATACTTGATGCCGCGCGCGGCAGCCACATCCTTCGGATGCATCTGGCTCTTCAGCGCGTCGAAGGTGGCGCGAACCATGTTGTAGGGGTTCGACGAACCCATCGACTTGGCGACCACGTCATGCATGCCGAGCGTCTCGAAGACGGCGCGCATCGGGCCGCCGGCGATGATGCCGGTACCCTGCTTGGCGGCGCGCAGCAGAACGCGCCCAGCGCCCCAACGGCCCTCGACGTCGTGATGCAGCGTGCGGCCCGAACGCAGCGGCACGAAGATCATGTCGCGCTTGGCCGACTCGGTCGCCTTGCGGATCGCTTCCGGCACTTCGCGCGCCTTGCCGTGGCCGAAGCCGACGCGGCCCTTCTGGTCGCCGACGACGACGAGAGCGGCAAAGCCGAAACGACGGCCGCCCTTCACCACCTTGGCGACGCGGTTGATGTGGACGAGCTTGTCCACCATGCCGTCGTCACGCTCTTCGCGCTCGCGGCCGCGGCCGCCTTCTCTACGTTCCTGTGCCATATCCTAATCCTTGTTCTTTTCCGGAAGCACGGGTTGCTGTTTGCCGACGCCGCTTCGGGTCGTCAGCGGCGAATTTTTCCTTTGCATGATCTTACCCGAAAAGTCTGCAACTTTTTGCTGCGCGGACCTCCCGGTTCGGGATCATGCATTAGAAGCTGAGACCGCCTTCGCGGGCAGCCTCGGCCAGCGCCTTGACGCGGCCATGATAGATATACGGGCCGCGGTCGAAGACGACTTCCTTGACGCCTGCCTTGGTGGCGCGCTCGGCGATCAGCTTGCCGACCGCGGCGGCGGCAGAGGTGTCGGCGCCGGTCTTGAGCGAACCCTTGAGGTCCTTCTCCAGCGTCGAGGCGGCGGCCAGCGTGTGGCCGTTGGCGTCGTCGATGACCTGGACGTAAATGTTCTTCGAGGTGCGGTGCACCGAAAGCCGCGGACGTTCGCCGGCGACCTTCTTCAGCTGGCGGCGCACGCGCTGCGCGCGGCGTTGGATGGTTTCTTTGGGACTTGCCATAATGTCAGTTCCTTGCCTTCAGAAAACGGGGGCAACCCTGTGCGGTAGGCCAAGCCTCCCGCGGCCGCTCCCCGCGGCGTTACACTTCTGCGGCTTGGCCCTTTGCGAAAAGTCTGCAACTTTTCGGGGCCAGGCCTATTACTTCTTCTTGCCTTCCTTGCGCACGATGCGCTCGTTGGCATAGCGCACGCCCTTGCCCTTGTAGGGCTCGGGGCCGCGATATTCGCGGATCTCGGCGGCGACCTGGCCAACCTGCTGCTTATCGATGCCCGAGACGGTGATTTCGGTCGGCTTAGGCACCGTAATGGTGATACCCTGCGGCGTCTGATAAACCACGTCGTGGCTGAAGCCGAGCGCCAGCTGCAGGTTCTTGCCCTGCAACGCCGCGCGATAGCCGACGCCGGTGATCTCGAGCTTCTTCTCGAAGCCGTCCCTCACGCCCTGCAAGATGTTGACGATCTGCGTGCGCGACATGCCCCACTTGGAGCGGGCGTTCTTGGTCTGGTCGCGCGGCTCGACGGAGATCTCGTTGTTCTCCATCTTCACCAGCACTTCGTCGTTCACCACGAACTTCAGCTCGCCCTTGGGGCCCTTCGCCGTCACGGTCTGGCCGTTGACGGACGCGGTCACGCCCTGCGGCAGCAAAACGGGTTTCTTTCCGATACGAGACATTTTGTTGTCCTCGTCACTTCTTTCGTTTCAGGTCCAGTTCCCGGGCGCGATCCCGAGAACCGAAGCCCATTCATCAATCTCGCGCCGGATCAGAAGATCTGGCAGAGGATCTCGCCGCCGACATTCTGCTCGCGCGCTTCATGGTCGGCCATGACGCCCTTCGGCGTCGAAAGGATGGCGATGCCGAGGCCGTTGGCGACCTGCGGGATCGACTTGGCCGAGACATAGACGCGGCGGCCGGGCTTCGAGACGCGCTCGATTTCGCGCACGACCGGAGCGCCGTCGAAATACTTCAGCTCGATCTCGATTTCGGACTTGCCGTTTTCGAAATCGGTCTGGCTGTAGTCGCGGATATAGCCTTCCGACTTCAGCACTTCGAGGACGCGGGCGCGCAGACGCGAGGCCGGGGTCGAAACGCTCGACTTCTTGCGGCCATAGGCGTTGCGGATGCGGGTCAGCATATCGCCGAGAGGATCGCTCAATGACATCTCAGTGTCTCCTTACCAGCTCGACTTGACCAGGCCCGGGATCTGGCCGGTATTGCCCAGATCGCGAAGCGCGATACGCGAAAGCTTCAGCTTGCGATAATAGGCGCGCGGACGGCCCGTCACTTCGCAGCGGTTGCGGATGCGGATCTTGGCCGAGTTGCGCGGCAGCGCCGAAAGCTTCAACTGGGCGCGAAAACGCTCTTCCATCGGCTTGGACTGATCCATGATGATGGCCTTGAGCGCCGTGCGCTTGGCGGCATACTGGTCGGCGAGCTTGCGGCGCCGGTTGTTCTTCTCGACTGAGCTGGTCTTTGCCATTTCAGATGTTTCCTTTTTCGCTGCCGTTACTGGCGGAAGGGGAAGTTGAAGGCCTTGAGCAGTGCTCTTGCCTCGTCGTCCGTCTTCGCCGTCGTACAAACGATGACGTCCATGCCCCAGACCTGATCAACCTTGTCGTAGTTGATCTCCGGGAACACGATGTGCTCCTTGATGCCCATGGCATAGTTGCCACGGCCGTCAAAGCTCTTCGGGTTCAGTCCGCGGAAGTCGCGAACGCGTGGCAGCGCGATGTTCACGAGGCGGTCCAGGAACTCGTACATGCGTTCCTTGCGCAGCGTGACCTTGGCGCCGATCGGCATGTTCTCGCGCACCTTGAAGCCGGCAATCGAGTTGCGGGCGCGGGTGACGACGGCCTTCTGGCCGGCGATCAGCGCGAGATCCTCGGCCGCGACCGAGGGCTTCTTGGAGTCTGCGGTTGCTTCGCCGACACCCATGTTCAGCACGATCTTGTCGATGCGCGGAACCTGCATGTCGTTGTCGTAGCCGAACTGCTCCTGCATCGCCTTGCGGATGGTCTCGTTGTAGACCTTCTTGAGGCGCGGCTCGTTCTTGGCAGTTGCCTGCTTGGTTTCAGCCTTAGCCATTGATGACTTCTCCCGAACGCTTGGCGACGCGCACCTTCTTGCCATCCTTCTGGATGGTGAAGCCGACGCGGGTCGGCTTGCCGTCCTTGGGGTCGGCCAGCGCGATATTCGACAGGTGGATCGGCGCTTCCTTGGTGATGATCCCGGCCTCTTGGGACTGGGTCTGCTTCTGGTGACGGCGAATGAGGTTCACGCCGCGGACGACCGCGGTGTCTTCCTTCGGCTGCACCGACAGGACTTCGCCCGAACGGCCCTTGTCCTTGCCGGCAAGCACAACGACCTTGTCGCCTTTTTTGATCTTTTGCATTGGTCCGGCTCCTTACAGCACTTCAGGCGCGAGCGAGATGATCTTCATGTGGTTCTTGGCGCGCAATTCGCGCGGAACCGGTCCGAAGATACGGGTGCCGATCGGCTCTTTCTTATTGTCGACGAGAACGGCCGCGTTCTTGTCGAAACGGATCACGCTGCCGTCCGGGCGGCGGATGTCCTTGGCCGTGCGAACCACGACCGCCTTCATCACATCGCCCTTCTTAACGCGGCCGCGCGGAATGGCTTCCTTGATCGACACCACGATGATGTCGCCGACGGAGGCATATTTCCGCTTCGAGCCGCCCAGCACCTTGATGCACATGACACGACGGGCGCCGGAATTGTCCGCGACGTCGAGGTTTGTTTGCATCTGAATCATGACTGGCCGCCTTCTTCTTTTCTAACGGGACGGGTTCTTCACCCCTCCCCGGTCTGTCCAAAATTCGGTTCGTTCGCCCGGATCAAGCCTGATCCGAAGAGACGACAACCCAGCGCTTGTCCTTGGAAATCGGCTTCGATTCCTGGATGAACACCTGGTCGCCGACCTTGTGGGCGTTGTTCTCGTCGTGCGCCTTGTACTTCTTGGTCATGCGCACGGTCTTCTTCATCACCGGATGGGTGAAGCGACGCTCGACCTTGACCACGACCGTCTTCTCGTTCTTGTCGCTGACGACGGTGCCCTGCAGGATGCGCTTTGGCATGGTTCTCGTCCTTAAGCCTTCTTGGCCGCGGATTTTTCCGCGGCGATGGTCTTGATGCGCGCGATGTCCTTGCGGACCTGCTTCACGCGCGCGGTCTTCTCGAGCTGGCCGGTGGCCTTCTGGAAGCGCAGGTTGAACTGCTCCTTCTTGAGGGCCGCCAGGTCGTCGGTCAGCTGATCCTGGGTCTTGGTCCGGATGTCTTCGGCTTTCATGATCGCCTGTCCTTATTCTGCGATGCGCTGCACGAAGCGCGTCTTGACCGAGAGCTTGGCGGCGCCGAGACGCAGCGCTTCACGAGCCGTCTCCTCGCTAACGCCGTCGATCTCGAACATGATACGGCCGGGCTTGACGCGCGCCGCCCAGTAGTCGACTGCGCCCTTGCCCTTACCCATGCGGACTTCGGTCGGCTTCGAGGTGACCGGCAGGTCCGGGAACACCCGGATCCAGACGCGGCCGGCGCGCTTCATCTCGCGGGTGATCGCGCGGCGGGCCGCCTCGATCTCGCGCGCGGTGACGCGGTTCGGCTCAAGCGCCTTCAGCCCGAAACCGCCGAAATCCAGATTGGTGCCGCCCTTGGCGGTACCGTGGATACGGCCCTTGAACTGCTTGCGGAACTTTGTGCGCTTTGGCTGCAGCATCGTTCTAACTCCAAATTCTCAAATGTCTCAGGCGTTCTCGCGACGGCGGCCGCGTTCACGCTCACCGCCAGCACCGCCGCCATGCGCGGCATCACCTTCGGTTGCACGGCGCTCGGAGGCCATCGGGTCATGCTCGAGGATCTCGCCCTTGAACACCCACACCTTGACGCCGCAGATACCGTAGGCCGTGTTCGCCTCGGCGGTGCCGTAGTCGACATCGGCGCGCAGCGTATGCAGCGGCACGCGGCCTTCGCGGTACCACTCCATGCGCGCGATTTCGGCGCCGCCGAGACGGCCGGAGCAGTTGATGCGGATGCCTTCGGCGCCGAGACGCATGGCCGACTGAACGGCACGCTTCATAGCGCGGCGGAACGCGATGCGGCGCTCGAGCTGCTGGGCGATCGACTGGGCGACCAGCGTGGCGTCGATTTCCGGCTTGCGCACTTCGACGATGTTGAGGTGCGTTTCGGACTTCGTCATCTCGGTCAGCTTCTTGCGAAGCTTCTCGATGTCGGCGCCCTTCTTGCCGATGATGAGGCCCGGACGCGCGGCGTGGATGGTGACGCGGCACTTCTTGTGCGGACGCTCGATCACGACCTTCGAGATCGCGGCCTGCTTGAGTTCCTTCTCGAGATACTTGCGGATCTTGAGGTCCTCGTGCAGCAGCTGGCCGTATTCGCCGGTGTTCGCGAACCAGCGCGAATCCCAGGTACGGTTGATGCCGAGACGCAGCCCGATCGGATTGACTTTCTGGCCCATTATGCGGCCTCCCCTTTTTCCTCGACTTCACGAACGACGATCGTGAGGTGCGAGAACGGCTTTTCGATACGGCTGGCGCGACCGCGGCCACGGGCGTGGAAACGCTTCATGACGATCGACTTGCCGACATAGGCTTCCGCCACGATCAGAGCGTCAACGTCGAGGTCGTGATTGTTTTCCGCGTTGGCGATCGCCGATTCCAGCGTCTTCTTGACCGTGCCGGAAATCCGCTTGGCCGAGAATTCAAGATCGGAAAGCGCTGTCGCGACCTTCTTGCCGCGGATCAGCGCGGCAACCAAGTTGAGCTTCTGCGGGCTGATGCGGATCGTGCGCAGAACGGCACGCGCCTCGTTATCAGCAAGCCTGCGCGGAGCTTTGGCCTTGCCCATGATTATTTCCTCTTCGCCTTTTTATCCGCGCCGTGACCGTAATAGGTCCGGGTCGGAGCGAATTCACCGAACTTGTGGCCGACCATGTCCTCGTTCACCGAGACGGGAACGTGCTTCTGGCCGTTGTAGACACCGAAGGTGAGGCCGACGAACTGCGGCAGGATGGTGGAGCGACGGCTCCACATCTTGATCACCTCATTGCGACCACCTTCACGAACCTTGTCCACCTTCTTGAGAAGGTAGCCGTCGATGAAGGGGCCTTTCCAAATCGAACGAGTCACTTGGCGTTACCTCTTCTTAGCTCTTGCGCTGATGACGCGAGCGCAGGATGAACTTGTCGGTCGCCTTGTTGGACCGCGTCTTCTTGCCCTTGGTCGGCTTGCCCCACGGGGAAACCGGATGGCGACCACCGGAGGTGCGGCCTTCGCCGCCGCCATGCGGATGGTCAACCGGGTTCATGGTCACGCCGCGATTGTGCGGGCGCTTGCCGCGCCACACGGTGCGACCGGCCTTGCCGTCATTGATGTTGCCGTGGTCGGGGTTCGACACGGCACCCACAGTGGCCATGCAGGAGCCGTGCACGACACGCTGCTCGCCCGAGTTGAGGCGCAGGATCGCCATGCCCTGGTCGCGGCCGACGAGCTGGGCGTAACCGCCAGCTGAACGGGCGACTTGGCCGCCCTTGCCCGGCTTCAGCTCGATGTTGTGGACGATCGTGCCGACCGGCATCGCGGCCAGAGGCATCGCGTTGCCCGGCTTCACGTCGACCGCTTCGCCGGCCACGATCTTGTCGCCGGCAGCAAGACGCTGCGGGGCCAGGATGTAGGACAGCTCGCCGTCGTCATACTTGATCAGCGCGATGAAGGCGGTGCGGTTCGGATCGTATTCGATACGCTCGACCGTGCCGACGACGTCGTACTTCTTACGCTTGAAGTCGATGATGCGGTACGAACGCTTGTGACCGCCGCCGATGAAGCGGGCCGTGATGCGGCCGTAATTGTTGCGGCCGCCCGACTTGGTCAGGCCTTCGGTCAGCCCCTTGACGGGCTTGCCCTTGTAGAGGCCCGAGCGGTCGACGATGACCAGCTGGCGGGTGCTCGGCGTTACCGGGTTGAATTTCTTGAGTGCCATTGTCCTGTCCTCGCGGCCTTGCTCAGAGACCCGTCGCGACGTCGATCGACTGGCCGTCGGCCAGCGTCACAACCGCCTTCTTGACGTCGCCCTGGCGGCCAACAGTGCCGCGGAAGCGCTTGATCTTGCCCTTGCGGACGAGCGTGTTCACAGCCGTCACCTTGACGCCGAAGAGAGCTTCCACGGCAGCCTTGATTTCCGGCTTCGACGCCTTCTTGGCGACGTTGAAGACGACCTGGTTCTGCTCGGAAGCCATGGTCGACTTTTCGGTGATCGCCGGCGAGACGATCACGTCGTAGTGACGGAGGTCGGTCATTTAAAGCGCTCCTCGAGAGCCTCGACGGCGGCCTTCGAAAGGACCAGCGTGCCGCGGCGCAGAATGTCGTAGACGTTGATGCCCTGGATGGGCAGCACGTCGATGTTGGGAATGTTGGTCGCGGCCAGCTTGAAGTTCTGGTCAAGCTCGGCGCCGCCGATAACCAGGGCGTTGGTCAGCCCCAGCGTCTCGAGGTTCGCCACCAGCGCCTTGGTCTTGGCTTCGGTGAGCTTCAGCTCGTCGACGATGATCAGCGAAGCGCTCTTGGCCTTGGCTGAGAGAGCGTGCTTGAGGCCAAGCGCACGGACCTTCTTCGGCAGCTCGTGCTCGTGGCTGCGAACGACCGGGCCGTGCGCCTTGCCGCCGCCGCGGAACTGCGGAGCGCGAGCCGAGTGGTGACGGGCGCGGCCCGTACCCTTCTGCTTGTACATCTTGGCGCCGGTGCGCGCGATTTCGGCGCGGCCCTTGGCCTTGTGCGTGCCCTGCTGCTTCTTGGCGAGTTGCCAGCGCACGACGCGCTGCAGGATGTCCTCGCGCGGATCAAGGCCGAAAATCTCCTCGGAGAGTTTCACCTTGCCGGCGTCCTTGCCGCCCAGCGTTGTGATCTTGAGATCCATTATTCGGCTCCCTCAGTGGCCGGGGCTTCGTTCTTGGCGGCAGCAGCGGCACGGATCGCGGCGGGCTTCGGCGCATTGGCCGGCAGCGCAACCTTGGCGGCGTCGCGAACCAGGATCCAGGCGCCCTTGACGCCGGGAACCGCGCCGCGGATCAGGATCAGGCCGCGATCGGCGTCGGTCGAGACGACCTCGACATTCTGCGTGGTGACGCGGGTGTCGCCCATGTGGCCGGCCATCTTCTTGCCCTTGAACACCTTGCCGGGGTCCTGGCGCTGACCAGTCGAACCGTGCGTGCGGTGCGAGACCGAGTTACCGTGCGTGGCGCGGCCGCCACCCATGTGGTGACGCTTGATCACGCCCTGGAAGCCCTTGCCGGTCGAAGTGCCCGTGACGTCGACCTTCTGGCCGGCGACAAAGTGCTCGACGGTCAGCTCGGCGCCGACGTCGATCATGTTGTCGGCGGAGACGCGGAACTCGGCGACCTTCGCCTTCGGCTCGACGGAAGCGGCGGCGAAATGGCCGCGCATCGCCTTCGACGTGTTCTTCACCTTGGCAAGGCCAACGCCGAGCTGGACGGCGGTGTAGCCGTTCTTCTCCTGCGTGCGCTGGGCCACGACCTGGCAGTTCTCCATCTGGAGAACGGTGACGGGAACGTGCTCCCCGGCATCGTTGTAGATGCGGGTCATTCCCACCTTCTTTGCAATCACACCTGAACGCATCGGTTCAATTCCTTTAGAGTTCCCTGTCGGGGCTATCGCCCCTCCACGCCTCTTGTTCCTTTAGAGTTCCGGGCCAGGGGCACCGCCCCTTACCGCGCTCTCATTCCCTTAGAGCTTGATCTCGACGTCGACACCGGCCGCCAGATCGAGCTTCATCAAAGCATCGACCGTCTGCGGGGTCGGATCGACGATGTCGAGCAGCCGCTTGTGCGTGCGCATCTCGAACTGCTCACGGCTCTTCTTGTCGACGTGGGGCGACCGGTTGACCGTGAATTTCTCGATCCGCGTCGGCAGCGGAATGGGGCCGCGGACGTTGGCGCCGGTGCGCTTGGCGGTCGACACGATTTCGCGCGTCGAGGCGTCGAGCACCCGGTGGTCAAACGCCTTAAGGCGGATGCGGATATTCTGTCCGTTCATGCGTCAATTCCTTGTTCTGGCGCGGCGCGGGCAGCTCCCGCGCCCGCGACAGATCGGTTTCAGTCCAAATTACTCTTTGATGGTGACGACGATGCCGGCACCGACGGTGCGGCCGCCTTCACGGATGGCGAAGCGCAGCTTCTCTTCCATGGC
>NZ_VFTK01000053.1:0-33695 GCF_006439495.1 Mesorhizobium sp. B3-1-8 | reverse complement strand
CAACTTCATGGGCTTCGTCAAACTCGCCGCTATCGCCATCTGGCTCAAATAGTTAAATCGTCACCACCGCCTAGTCAGTCTTCCACGATGCTGACCCGCACGCTGTCCGGATAGACGTCGACCTCGATCAGCGGCTCGCCAGTCACGATCGCGCGCCGGGTCGAGTTGCTCATGGCGCCGCCGCGTTCCAGCATGCGCTGCAGGTCGGTGCGCGAGTCGTCGCTGCGGAACCAGGGATCGCCCTGGTCGTCGCCGTCGCGCCGATGGAACTTGTGCCAGTTGGCGCGGTCCCGCCGCACCATCTGCGCCGCGCTGCCGAGCGGATAGCCGTCGCTGGCGCGGTGATCGCGGTCGGAAATCCGCGCCGTGTAAGAGCCGAGCATATCATCGGCACTCGCCGTGCCCGCCCAGCGCGGTTGCCGCCATCAGGCCGGCGACGGCGATTGCTTTCGAAACAGTCATGAAATCACCCTTTTTGAAACGCCAGCGCCATCGTGCCCCGATCCGCATGACGGAGATCGGACAAAGTTCAAGCGCCTAGCATATCGAGGTGGTATCCAGTGTGATCTACATCGCCTTGCCGACGCGCGGCAGTGGCTGGGCAGTTTGCGGTTGCGCCTGGGGCTGCGCATCGGCTGTCGCGCCTGGCTGGGCGGCGGTCTTGCCGCTGCCGTTCGAAGCGGACGCGGTGCCGTTCGCGGGCGTTGCCGGCGAAGTGCCGTTTGCCGGCGCGGTGGTGGCGGGTGTGGTTGTGGCTGTTGCAGGCTTGGCCGACGCGGTCGCCGCCGGCGCTGCGAAAGCGCCGCCGACAATACCGCCCCGGATGATCATCGGAGCCTGCTGGTGCCCGGATTTCTCGGGGATCGCCGCGACCTTTTCATCGGTGACGGCGGGCATAGGGTCGCCAAGCGCTATCATCGACGGCGTCGAGGCCACGGACAGCTTGGTCGGCTCGATCGCATTCAGCCTGACGACGGAAGGCGTCGAGGTCGAGGGTCCGACCATGACGATCGACGAGGCATGTGCCGCGCCGTTCATCGCCAAAAGGCTGATACCGAACGCTCCAAGCAAACGCATCAGAAGAACTCCCCAGCCCGCAACCGCATCGAACCCGCACCTTAGGGCCGGCACATTGAAGCCGGCTTGCTTGAAAACTTAACATTTTAGGGATTGATAAATCGCCAATGCCCGCACTTGCCCGATGCAAGCGGCCGTATTACGGGACCGGCATGTTCAGGACTGGTGGCGAATTTGGCTGAGATACTGGCGATCGGCGAGGCTCTGGAGCGGGCTTTGGCGTTGCTCGAAGGCGGCGACGTCGTCGCCATTCCGACCGAGACGGTTTACGGCCTGGCTGGCGATGCCACCAATGGCGTTGCCGTGGCGCGCATTTTCGAGGCCAAGGGCCGGCCGCGCTTCAACCCGCTGATCGCCCATGTCGCGGATCGCGCCATGGCGGACCGTATCGCCGGCTTCGATCCGCTGTCGGCAAGATTGGCCGAAGCCTTCTGGCCCGGCCCGCTGACGCTGGTGCTGCCGCACAGGGCGGACAGCGGCATCCATCCGCTCGTCACCGCGGGGCTGGACACGATCGCGCTGCGCATGCCGCGCGGGTTCGGCGGCGCGCTGATCGCGCGGCTCGGCCGGCCGCTCGCGGCCCCCAGCGCCAATTCCTCCGGAAAGATCAGCGGCACGACGGCAGGCGCGGTCGCCGCCGATCTCGGTGACAGGATCAGGCTGGTCGTCGATGGTGGCGCGACGCCTGTCGGGCTGGAATCGACTATTCTCAAGGTCGAGGACGGCAGGCTGCGGCTGCTGCGGCCCGGCGGCATCGGCGCCGAGGAGATCGAGGCGGTGGCCGGCGCGAAACTATCGCGCGGCGCGAGCGGCATCGAGGCGCCGGGCATGCTTGCCTCGCATTACGCGCCGCGCACCGCGATGCGGCTTAATGTCGGGGACGTTGCCGAAGGCGAGGCTTTGCTTGCGTTCGGCCGCAATCGCGCCGAGGGCTGGGAACGGGCCGCTGCGTTGCGCAACCTCTCCGAAACGGGCGACCTGCGCGAGGCAGCCAGCAATCTGTTCGCCTTCATGCAGGCGCTCGATCGTGTCGGCGCCGCGACCATCGCCGTCGAGCCGATCCCGTTGGAGGGCCTGGGCGAGGCGATCAATGACCGGCTTGCCCGCGCCGCCGCGCCGCGTGACAAGCTTGCCTGAGCGCCCTAGGGTTTGTTTCATGAACGACCAGCCCTTCGATCTCGATCCCGCCGTCATCGACCGCTTCACGGCCATCGTCGGCCACAAATATGCCTTGCGCGACCAGGCCGACATCGCGCCTTACATCACCGAGCGGCGTGGCCTTTGGCATGGCCGGACATCGCTGGTGCTGCGCCCCGGCAGCGTCGAGGAAGTGAGCCGCATCATGCGGCTGGCAACCGAGACCGGAACGCCGATCGTGCCGCAGAGCGGCAACACCGGGCTGGTCGGCGCCCAGGTGCCGGACAAATCCGGACACGACATCGTGCTGTCGCTGTCCAGGCTGAACCGCATCCGCGAGATCGATGTCCTGTCGAATACGGTGACCGCCGAGACCGGCGTCATCCTGCAGACCCTGCAGGAAGCGGCTGACGCCGCTGGCCTGCTGTTTCCGCTGTCGCTCGCCGCCCAAGGGTCCTGCCAGATCGGCGGCAATCTGTCCTCCAATGCCGGCGGCACCGGCGTGCTTGCTTACGGCAATGCGCGCGAGCTCTGCCTCGGCGTCGAGGTCGTGCTGCCGACCGGCGAGGTGTTCGACGACCTGCGCAAATTGAAGAAGGACAACACCGGCTACGATCTGAAGAACTTGTTCGTCGGCGCCGAAGGCACGCTCGGCATCATCACCGCCGCGGTGCTGAAGCTTTTCCCGAAGCCGAAAGGCAGGGAGGTCGCCTTTGCCGGCCTGCCGTCGTCCCCGCACGACGCGCTTTCGCTGTTCACGCTGGCGATGGATCGCGCCGCCGCCTCGCTCACCGCTTTCGAACTGATCGCCAGAAGGCCCTACGACTTCACGCTCAAGCACGGGCAAGGCATCACCCGGCCGCTGGCCGACGACTGGCCATGGTATGTGCTGATGCAGGTCTCTTCCGGCCGTTCCGAAGAAGACGGCAGGGCGCTGATCGAAGAGATTCTTTCAGCCGGCCTCGAGCAGGGCATCGTCGGCGACGCGGTGGTGTCGGCAAGCCTTGCCCAGGGCGATGCTTTCTGGAACTTCCGCGAGACGCTCCCCGAATGCCAGAAGCCGGAGGGCGCCTCGATCAAGCACGACATCTCGGTGCCCATCGCCTCAATCCCGCAATTCATCGAAAAAGCGGCCGGCGTGGTTGAGCGGGTCTGCCCCGGCGCGCGCGTCGTCTGCTTCGGCCACATGGGCGACGGCAATCTTCACTACAACATCTCGCGTCCGGTGGATTGGCAGGACGAGGCGTTCCTCGAGCTCTACCATCCCATGAACAAGGCGGTGCACGATGTCGTGCGCTCCTTCCATGGCTCGATCTCGGCCGAGCACGGCATCGGCCAGTTGAAGCGCGACGAGCTGATCGCCACGGCGCCGCCGATGGCGATCGACCTTATGCGCCGCGTGAAAGCGGCCTTCGATCCGGCCGGCATCATGAATCCCGGTAAGGTTATCTGATCCTCACCACATCGGGCGCTGGTCGCATTCCGATAACCATCGGCTCAGATCAGCAAAATTTAACCGACTTTCTTAAGCGCGCCGGTAAGAAGCGAGCGCTAATGTTTCTTCCCATAACGAGGCCGGAAAAAACCGGCCCTGAGAGAACCGGAAAACGGCCCTCAGGACTAACAGGGAAGACATTGATGAACACTGGACTGAAGCCAGTCTGGGCCGGACGCAACATGCGTCTCGACCCGTTTCGCCTGCCGCAAATGGTGAGCTATGCCACGCGCGACGACTATGGCGATGTTACCTTCACCATCGACCAGCGCGGCGCGGTCATCCGCCGTGTGCTGGAGATGAGCGGCGTGCCGGCGATCATCGCACTGCCCCCCAATGCGTTCCGCGGCGTCGCCGCGCGCGCCATGGAGGATCCGGACGGCAATGTCACGGTGACGCTGGAACTGCTGCACAATGATCCGATGCTGTCGGTGCCGCTTCTGGTCGCCGACGACCTCGACGACGTCGCCGCCGACTGGCGCGCCTGGGCCGATGCCTACCGCCTGCCGATGCTTCTGATCGAGGCCGACGGCATAGCCCGCACGCTGGAAGAATCGCTCGGCGCCGCCATCAAGGCGCTGCCGCCGCAGGAGCGCCGCAAGGGCCGCGTCTCCAACATGCGCCGCCCGCGCTTCCTTGCCCGCCGCAAGTCCGGCAACCTTGGCCTGAGACTGGTCATCGACGGCCAGGAGATTATCGCAAGGGAGTAGGTTTCTTCTCCCCGTCACTATACGGGGAGAAGTGCCCGGCAGGGCGATGAGGGGCAGCGCCGACCTGGGCGTTTGGCGACCTCAAAACCCGATCACTCGCGACAGCGCCGCCGCATATTTCATCTAACCTTCAAGGTTGGCGCTGCCCCTCATCCGGCTGCCGCCACCTTCTCCCCGTTGAACGGGGAGAAGGGAGAACTAAACCAGCGGCTTTAGCCATATCCACACCGAACCGCCGATCAGGCCGAGGAAGATCAGCCAGCCGACCTGGTTGTTCGACTTGAACAGCTTCAGGCACTGGTCCGGATTGTCGATGTCGAGCTGGATGATCTGGCGCGCCATATGCGCGCCGGCCGCGATCAGCCCGGCCAGCGCCACCACGGGCACCTGCGCCGAAGCGAAGGCGATGGCGAAGCAGATCAGCGCGCCGCCATAGAGCCCAACCAGCCAGGTCTTGGTGTTGTCGCCGAACAGCCGCGCCGTCGAGCGCACGCCGACGATGGCGTCGTCTTCCTTGTCCTGATGCGCGTAGATCGTGTCGTAGCCGATCACCCACAGGATCGAGCCGATATAGAGCATGATGGCCGGATCATCGATGTCGCCGAACTCGACCGCCCAGCCCATCAGCGCGCCCCAGGAGAAGGCGAGCCCAAGCACGAATTGCGGCCAGTTGGTGATGCGCTTCATGAAGGGATAGACCGCCACGATCGCCAGCGAGGCGATGCCGAGCGGAATGGCGAAGCTGTTGAACTGCAACAGCACGGCAAGCCCGATGAGCGCCTGGATGATGACGAAAGCCCAGGCCTGGCGGCGCGTCACCTTGCCGGCCGGCAGCGGCCGCGAGCGGGTGCGCTCGACCTGGCTGTCGATATCCACGTCGGCGAGGTCGTTATAGGTGCAGCCGGCGCCGCGCATGGCGACGGCGCCGATGAAAAACAGGAACAGGTACCAGGGCGCCGGCAGCAGCGTCAGCAGCGGGTCGGTGGGGCGCGGATAGGCGCCCGCGGCAAGCGCCGCCGACCACCAGCACGGCCACAACAAGAGCTGCCAGCCGATCGGCCGGTCCCAGCGCGCGAGCTGCGCGTAGGGCCAGAGCCAGCGCGGCAGCACCCGGTAGACCCAATGGCCGCTCGGCGCGTCGGCGACACGGCCCTGGATCGCTTTCGACTGGACGGTTTCCATCACGCTGGAGTGGCAGCAGCAAGCAGCGCCGTCAAGCGGTCGCGTTGTCGCTCAAGCGTTGAAAACTTGGGCGTTGAAGCCCTAGAGCCGGATGATTTCAGGTCGAACCGACCTGAAATCTGAATCCGGCTCTAAATCAAAGAGATAGAGCATGATGTCGGCCGAAAACCGCTTCACACTTTTCGGCATCATGCTCTAGGCGGTGAAAACATCGTGACTGGCAAACCATGCCTTGGCGACGTCGATGAAGGCCACGGCCGCCTTCGACAAGCGCTGGCGCGTGTCATGGGTCAGGATGATGCGCTGCATGGGCAGCGGATCGGAAAGCGGCTTGCAGACCAGCGGCAGCCCGTCATAGCTGCGGTCGCCATACGGCCTCGTATAGCTGACCGCGACGCCGAACCCGTTGGCCACCATGGAGCGCTGCAATTCGAACGAGCTCGTCGCCGCCCGGGCGATCGGCGACAGGCCGCGGCTGAGGAAAAGGTCCAGCATGTGCTGCCAGCTATGCGGCTGGTCGGTGGTGATCAGCGGATGCTGCGCCAGTTCCGCCAGGCTGACGGCGTGCTTGTCCGCAAGCTCATGGCCCGCCGGCAAAAGCGCGTGCGGCCGCAATTCATGCAGGAGAATGCGCTTGAAATGCCCGGGCAGGCCAAGATCGTAGGTGAGGCCGAGATCGACGGCGCTGTCAGCCAGGCGCCGCCCCAGCGTGTCGAAGGTTTCGTCGCCGATGACGACCGTGACGGCTGGGCAGCGCTCGGCGAAGGCGCGCATCAGCGCCGGCGCGAAATAGGGCGCCAGGTCCTCGAAGCAGCCGAGCACCAATTCGCCGCCGACATCGGCATCGCGCGATCCGAGCGCCGCCAGTTCGTCCGCTTCGCCCAGCACCTGCCTTGCCTTGGCGACGGCCCTGCGGCCGAAGGATGTCAGCGCAACGCCGCTTCCGCGCTGGCGCACGAACAGCTTCTGGCCAAGCGCGTCCTCGACATTGTCGATCGCCACCGAAATCGAAGGCTGCGAAACATTGAGCGCCGAGGCGGCCGCGGTCACGCTGCCATAGCGGGCCACGGCAACGACATAGCGCAACTGGGTGAGGGTCGGTCTCATAGGTAAAAGCTATAAACTAGATGACAAGTTATTATTTTACGCGATGTCCAACGCTTGCGATAGTCGCTCGCCTAATCAAGGAGAGCGCCATGGCCAGCCCAAAGATCGATGCTTCGACGATTGCCGACTATCAGCGCGACGGCGCTGTCTGCATCCGCGGTGCCTTCAAGGACTGGGTCGATGTCATCGCCGGCGGTATCGAGCGCAACATTGAGAACCGCAGCGCCACGGCTTCCGACATTGCCGGCGGCAAGGGCAGCTTCTTCGACGATTACTGCAACTGGGAGCGCATCCCGGAATTCGTCAGGATCGTCAGGGAATCGCCGGCCGCCGAGCTCGCGGCCGCGGTCATGCAGTCGCGCACCGCCCAGTTCTTCCACGACCACGTCCTGGTCAAGGAGCCCGGCACGCAGAAGCCGACGCCGTGGCACCAGGACATTCCCTATTACTTCGTCGACGGCAGCCAGACGGTGAGCTTCTGGATCCCGATCGATCCAGTGAAGGAAGCGACGCTGAGGCTGATCGCCGGCTCGCACAAATGGGAAAAGATGGTGCTGCCGGTGCGCTGGCTGAACGACGACAACTTCTATGCCGGCGAGGGCGACTACCGGCCGGTGCCCGATCCCGACAACGATCCCTCGATGAAGGTTCTGGAATGGGAAATGGAGCCTGGCGACGCCATCCTGTTCGACTTCCGCACGGCGCACGGCGCGCGCGGCAACCTGACCTCTGCACGCCGCCGGGCGCTGTCGCTGCGCTGGGTCGGCGACGACGCGCGTTATGTCGAGCGTCCCGGCCGCACCTCGCCGCCCTATCCCGGCCACGACATGAAGCCCGGCCAGAAATTGCGCGAGGACTGGTTCCCGGTCGTTTTCCAGAGCTAGAGTCGTCTTCCGGGCTTGAGTCGTTTTTCCGGCCCGGCCGGCGACGGGACTTGCCTCATTCCCCTCGATGCGGGCCATGTTCCCGTGCGCAATTGCCGCCAAAATGCCAAGATGCCTTGACCCATCGCCCGCGGACCAATAGCGGGTTCTCTCGACGAGGACGATCGGCAGCAAGAGGTGGCCATGAATGTTCTTCTTCTCGGCTCGGGTGGCCGCGAACATGCGCTCGCCTGGAAGATGGCCGCCTCGCCGCTGCTGACGAAGCTCTACGCCTCGCCAGGCAATCCGGGCATCGGCCGTGTCGCCGAGCTGGTCAAGCTCGACGTCGCCGACCACTCGGCCGTTGCCTCCTTCTGCCAGGAGAAGAAGATCGACCTGGTCGTGGTCGGTCCGGAAGGTCCGCTGGTGGCCGGCATCGCCGACGACCTGCGCGCCTGGGGCATCCGCGTATTCGGTCCGTCAAAGGCGGCGGCGCGGCTCGAGGGCTCGAAGGGCTTCACCAAGGATCTTTGCGCGAAGTTCAACATCCCGACCGCCGCCTATGGCCGCTTCAGCGACCTCGCCTCGGCAAAGGCCTATGTCGAGGAGACCGGCGCGCCGATCGTTGTCAAGGTCGACGGCCTTGCCGCCGGCAAGGGCGTCACCATCGCCATGACTTTAGACGAGGCGAACGCCGCGCTCGAAGCCTGTTTCGACGGCGCTTTCGGTGCCGCTGGCGCCGAGGTGGTGGTCGAGGAATATCTGACCGGCGAGGAGGCGAGCTTCTTCTGCCTCTGCGACGGCGCCACGGCGCTGCCCTTCGGCACCGCGCAGGACCATAAGCGCGTCGGCGACGGTGATACCGGGCCGAACACCGGCGGCATGGGCGCCTATTCGCCGGCGCCGGTGATGACGCCGGAAATGACCGAGCGCACCATGCGCGAGATCATCGAGCCGACCATGCGCGGCATGGCCAATATCGGCGCGCCCTTCGCCGGCATCCTCTTCGCCGGCCTGATGATCACCGACAGCGGCCCCAAGCTGATCGAGTACAACACCCGCTTCGGCGATCCCGAATGCCAGGTGCTGTTGATGCGGCTGAAGGACGACCTGCTCGTCCTGCTCAACGCCGCCGTCGACGGCCAGCTCGCGCATATGTCGGTGCGCTGGAGCGACGAGACGGCGTTGACCGTGGTGATGGCGGCAAGGGGCTATCCGGGCACGCCGGAAAAGGGCTCCGTCATCCGCGGTCTCGACAAGGTGGAAGGCGTCCAGGTCTTCCATGCCGGCACTGCCATCAATGGCGGCGCGCTGGTCGCCAATGGCGGCCGCGTGCTCAACGTCACCGCTTTGGGCGCCACCGTCGGCGAGGCGCAGGCAAAGGCCTACGCGGCGATCGATCGTATCGACTGGCCGCAAGGCTTTTACCGCCACGACATCGGCTGGCGCGCTGTCGAGCGTGAGAAAGGCGCCGCCTGATCAGGCGGCCTGGCTCCTGCCGCCCTTGCGTGCCCAGGCCGGCAGCCAGTCGCCGTGAGCGGCAAGCAGGTCCTCGACCAGCGACCAGATCTGGTCGAGGTCGAGCTCGGCCGCGGTATGCGGGTCCATCATCGCCGCATGGTAGATGTGCTCGCGGTTCTCGCTGATCAGCGCTCGCACCGTCAGTTCCTGGACGTTGATGTTGGTGCGGATCAGCGCCGTGAGCTGCGGCGGCAATTCGCCAATGTAAGTGGGCTGGATTCCGGAAGCATCGACCAGGCACGGCACTTCCGCCGCGCAATCGAAGGGCAGCGAGGTGATGCAGCCATTGTTGCGCACATTGCCGTAGATCACCGACGGCTCGCCGGTCCAGACCGAATTCATGATCGAGGAAGCATATTCCCTGGACTGCTCGACCTCGATCCGGTCCGCCGAGCGGTAGGCCTCGGCCTGGCCCTTCCAGCGCTCGATCTGCTCGATGCAGCGTTTTGGATATTCGTCGAGCGGGATGCCATATTTCTCGATCAGGTCGGGGCGGCCATCCTTGATGAAATAGGGCGTGTATTCGGCGAAATGCTCGGAGCTTTCGGTGACGAAATAGCCGAGCCGGGTCAGCATCTCGTAGCGCACCTTGTTCGGGCAGCGTGGGTTCCAGCCGGGCTTCGGCGCGCGGCCCTCGCGATAGGCGCGCAGGAGATCGGGATAAAGGTCGCGGTAGGAACCGTCCGGCTGGCGATGCTCGAACTTGAGATAAAACGCCATGTGGTTGATGCCGGCCGAGCGGTAGCGGATCTCGTCATAGGGAAGGTCTAGGTCGTGCGCCAGTTCCATCGCCGTGCCCTGCACCGAATGGCAAAGCCCGACCTGTTTGATCGCGGGATATTTCTCCGCGATCGCCCAGGTGTTGATCGCCATCGGGTTGACATATTGCAGCATGATCGCCTCCGGGCAGACGGCGAGCATGTCCTCGCAGATCTTCCATAGATGCGGCACCGTCCTTAAGCCCCGCATGATGCCGCCGACGCCGAGCGTGTCGGCGATCGTCTGGCGGAGGCCGTATTTCTTCGGCACCTCGAAGTCGGTCACGGTGCAGGGCTCGTAGCCGCCGATCTGGAAGGCGACGACGACGAAGTCGGCGCCGAAGAGCGCCTGGCGCTGGTCCGAATAGGTCTCTGCCTTCGCCTTGACGCCGAGCGTCGCGATCAGCTTGTTGACGACAACGGCGCTCTCTTCCAGCCGCTGCGGATTGATGTCCATCAATGCGATGGTGGCGCCCGATAGCGCCGGCCGCTGCAGCACGTCGCCGACGATGTTCTTCATGAACACCGTCGAGCCGGCGCCGATGAACGTGATCCTGGGATTTCTTGCCACTTTAAAGCCTCCGGCACTTTCTAAGCCACGTCGAAAGCAGCCCTGACGAGCCGTTCGGTGTAGGCGGTCTTGGGATTGGAAAGGACCTCGTCGACGGACCCCTGCTCGACGATCTTGCCATGCTGCATGACGATGACGCGGTGGCACAGCGCCCGCACCACCTTGAGGTCGTGCGAGATGAATAGATAGCTCAGGCCGCGCTCGTCCTGCAGCTTTCGCAACAGGTCGATGATCTGCGCCTGCACGGAAAGGTCCAGCGCCGAAGTCGGCTCGTCGAGCAGGATGAATTCGGGCTCCAGCGCAATCGCCCGCGCGATCGCGATGCGCTGCCGCTGGCCGCCGGAGAATTCATGCGGGAAGCGCGACAGGATATTGCCGGGCATGCCGGCGCTGGCCAGCGCCTCGCGCACCCGCTCGTTCCGCTCGCGCCGCGTCGCGCCCAACTTGTTGACGACCAGCCCTTCCTCGATGATCTGGCCGATTGTCATGCGCGGATTGAGCGAGGAGAACGGGTCCTGGAACACGATCTGCATGCGCGAGCGCAGCGGCCGCATTCCGGCGCGCGTCAGCTTCTCGATCGGCTGTCCGTCGAAGCGGATCTCGCCGCGCTTGGCGTCGAGCAACCGAAGCAGGGCTTGCCCGAAAGTGGTCTTGCCGGAGCCGGATTCGCCGACCAGACCAAGCGTCTCATGGCGGCAGAGCTTCAGGCCGAGATCGTCGACGGCGACCAGCTCGCGCCAGTCCGGCTTCATGAAAGAGCCGTGGCGCAGCATGAAGCAGACGTGCACGCCGTTCGCCTCGAGGATGGTGCCGCTGCTCTCCGGCAGCGGCTTTGGCCGCCCGCGCGGCTCGGAGGCGAGCAGCCGCTGCGTGTAGGGATGTTGGGGATTGGCGAAGAGCCGCTCGGTGACGTTGTGCTCACGCATCTCGCCATGCTGCATGACATAGACGTAGTCGGAGAACTTGCGCACCACGGTGAGGTCGTGGGTAATCAGGATCACCGCCATCCGCAGTTCCTTCTGCAGGTTGCGGATCAGGTTCAGGATCTGCGCCTGCACGGTGACGTCGAGCGCCGTGGTCGGCTCGTCGGCGATCAGCACGTCGGGATCGTTGGCCAAGGCCATGGCGATCATGACGCGCTGGCGCTGGCCGCCCGAGAGCTGGTGCGGATATTGCTTCAGCCGCGCCTCCGGCTCAGGGATCTGGACATGCCGCAGGAGTTCGAGCGCGCGCGCCCAGGCTTGCCTGCGGCTCATCTTGCGGTGCACCCGGATCGCTTCGACGATCTGGCCGCCGACCGTGTAGATCGGGTTGAGCGAGCTCATCGGCTCCTGGAAGATCATCGAGATGCGGTTGCCGCGCAGCTTGCGCCGCGAGCTCTCCGGGAACTTCAGGATGTTCTGCCCGAGATAGTCGACGCTCGACCGCGGCGAGACCGTCGCGCGGCGCGACAGCAGCCCCATGACGGTGCGCGCCGTCACCGACTTGCCGGAGCCGGATTCGCCGACGATCGCGATCGTCTCGCCGCGATAGAGCTGGAACGAGACGTCCTTCACCGCCTCGACGGTGCCGTGCTCGACCTTGAAGGCGACCTCGATGTTGCGGGCGTCGATCACCGGCTGATCATGGCGACCGCCATGATCATGCCGGACGGCCGGTGCGAAATTGTGTGCGAGCGCGATCGTCGTCATCCGGCCACCTCAATAGGGATCGACGGCATCGCGCAGGCCGTCGCCCAGCGCGTTGAAGGCAAAGACGGTGACCAGCACGAAGCCGACCGGCGACAGGATCCATGGATAGGTGCCGATGACCGAATAGGTCGCGGTGTCCTGCAGCATCAGGCCCCATGAGATCAGCGGTGGCTTCACCGCGAAGCCGAGGAAGCCGAGGAAGGATTCGAGCAGCACCACCGTCGGGATCGCCAGCGTCACGGCGACGATCACATGGCTCATCACATTGGGGAAGATATGCTGCATGATGATGCGCCGGTCGGTGGCGCCGACCGCCATGGCGGCGCGCACATAGTCGATGCGCGCCAGCGCCAGCGTCTTGCCGCGCACCTCGCGCGACATCTGCGCCCAGCCCAGCGCCGACATGACGATGATGACGAAGGCGAGGAAGACATTGGTCGGCGCGGTGACCGGGATCAGTGTCGTCAGGGCCAGATAGAGCGGCAGTTGCGGGAAGGCGAGCACAAGCTCGACGAAGCGCTGCATCCAGACGTCAAACCGGCCGCCGAAATAGCCGGAGATCATGCCGACGCTGGTGCCGATGACCGTGATGATGAAGACCACCGTCAGCGCGATCATCAGCGACACGCGCGAGCCGTGGATGGCGCGCGACAGCACGTCGCGGCCGAACTTGTCGGTGCCGAGGAAATGCACCGGCTGGCCGTCCATCGAGGCGAAGAAATGCCGGTTCATCGGGATGAGCCCGAAGAGCTTGTAGGCCGCGCCCTCAACGAAGAAACCGAGCAGCCTTGGATGGTCGTAGTCGGGGCCGACGATCGGCTGGAAGGTGACCGGATCGAGATCGGCCGAATCGGCCAGCGCATAGACCCGCGGCCGGGCGACGAAATTGCCGTCCTTGTCGTGGAAAACAGGGGCCTGCGGCGGAGCGAAGGCGACGTCGGTCGCCTTGGGGTCCATCGGCGCCAGGAATTCGGCGAACACCGCCATGACCAGCAGCAGCACGACCAGCCAAAGCCCGGCCATGCCGGTCCAGGAGCGCTTCAGCCGGCGCCAGACGAGCGCGATGTAGCTCTCATTGCCATGCGCGGCTTCGGCTTTGGTTACGCCTTCGGCCGGCAAGGGCGTAAGGGATGGGGGCGGGGGTGAGGGATCGCGGGCCAGCATCTAGCGCTCCCCGAACTGGCGGATGCGCGGGTCGAGCAGGACGAGCAGCATGTCGGCGATGATGTTGCCGACGATCAGCGTCGCCGACAGCACCATCATGAAGGTGGCCGTGACATAGACGTCGCCAACCGCCATGGAACCGACGATCGCCGGACCGACGGTGGGCAGCGCGAAGATGATCGCCGTCTCGATCTCGCCGGTCAGCATATAGGGCAGCACCACGCCCTGATACATCACCAGCGGATGCAGCGCGTTGGGCACGGCATGGCGTATGACGACGGCGCCGCCGGTCAGGCCCTTGGCCTTGGCCGTCTCGACATATTGCGTGTTGAGCGTGTCGAGCAGGTTGCCGCGCATGACCCGCATGTTGTAGGCGAGGCCGCCGAAGGTCGCGATCGCCACCACCGGCCAGACATGCTTGACCAGGTCGACGAACTTCGCCCACGACCACGGCGCGCCGCCATATTGCGGCGAAAAGAACGAGCCGATCTCGGAGACGTTGAACTGGAAGACCAGCAGATAGACGATGATCAGCGCCATCAGGAAGCGCGGCACCGTCATGCCGAGGAATGAGATCGCCGAAAGTGTCGAGTCGATCCAGGAATATTGCCGCGTCGCCGCCCATATGCCGAAGCTGATGCCGAGCACCGAGGCGAGCAGGTGGCAGACCAGCGCCAGAAGCAAGGTGCGCGGCAGGCGCTCGCCCACCACGTCGGCCACCGGCTTGTTGTAGTAGAGGCTGTAGCCGAAATCGCCGCGGGTGACGATACCGCCGATCCAGTTGAGGTACTGGACGGGCAGCGGCTTATCGAGGCCATGCTCGACGCGGTAGGCCTGGGCTTGCGCTTCAGCCTCGGCGTAGGAAGCGCCGCCCTGGTTGATCAGCTGCGAGCGGATATAATCCGCATAGTCGCCGGGCGGCGCCTGGATGATGGCGAAGGTGACGAGGCTCAAAATAGCGAGGACGGGAAGCGCCGACGCTATGCGCATAAGCAGGAATCGCAGCATGGGGGGTCAGCTTCCTTTCTGGCCGGTCGCTCCCTGAGGTGCGTTCGGAGGTTTCGTTGTCCGGCCGCGCCGCGGCGCGGCCGGACGTCTTTTCGTCAGGGGAGGTAAACCTTACATCGGACCCTTGTCACCCGGTTTGCCGGGAAGCTCCTCCGGATACAATTCGTGCTTCGCCTGCTTGTCGGCGGCGACGAAGACACGTTCGCGGACGATCGAATCCTCGGCCCAGTTGAACATGTAGATCGGTGTGCCTTGCGGGATGTTGGAGAACCGCTTGTTGATGATGAGCGCGCCCGGATACTCGGTCAGCCCGACATTGTAGACATGCTCGGTCGATATCTTCTGGAACTTTCGCATCAGGTCGGCACGCTGGTCGTTGTCCTGCGTCGTCACGAACTTGTTGACGATGTCGACGAGGTCCTTCTCGAAGGGCATCAGGTCGACCTCGCCGCTTTCCGGCGCGCGGTGATTCCAGCTGGTCTTCGGGCCGACGGGAGCAAGTTGCTCGGTGTTTTGCACCACCGAGGTCAGCTCGGTCTCGTTGCGCCGGATCAGCCAGTCGAAACGGCCGGAATATTGGATGGCGTCGCGCTGCGTTCCGTTAACCCCGTTGAGCACGACCCTCAGCCCGAGCTTCTCCATCTGCGCGACCACGCCTTCGGCAAGGCTCTTGTCGGTGGTGTAGTCGTTGTTGACCAGCATCACGATCTCGACGTTCTTGCCGCCGGCGGTGCCGGCCGGGAAGTTCACGATACCGTCGCCGTCGGTGTCCTTCAGCCCGGCCTTGGCAAGCTCGGCCTTGGCGCCTTTGAGATCGAACGGATAGTAGACCGTCGATTTGCGGTCGTAGAAGCTGGTGCCCGACGAGAAGCCGCCCGGATAGATGGCGGTGAATGGACCCTTGACCAGCGAGTCGCCCAGCGCCTTGCGGTCGAGCGCCATGGTCACCGCCTTGCGGAAGTCCTCGTTGCGGTTCAATTCGCGCACCGCCTGACTGCGCTCGTCCGGGTTGCCCCAGCCATTGGCGGAAAAATTCATGCGCAGATTGTAGCCGATGAGGCGCGGGCCGAAGGCAAGCCGGGCCGGCGCGTTCGAGTCGGCAGCGCGCTTCAGCGAGGCGACGAAATTCTCCGGCTGCTCAAGGTTGGAGAAATCGCCGGAGCCCGCCACCGCCTGGACGTCGCGGTCGGCCCAGGTCGACAGCTTGTATTGCAGCTCGTTGAGATAGGGCAGCTGGTTGCCCTTTTCGTCGACCTTCCAATAGTAGGGGTTGCGCCGCATGACGATGATATCGTCCGGCCGGTATTCGACCGGCACCCAGGCGCCCATCACCGGCATATTCATATAGTCCGGCGGGAAGGCATTCTTGAATTGGTCGTAGGTGTTCTTCGAGTATTTCGGATGCTGCGGCTTGAGGATGTGCGAAGGGCCGGGACAGAAGGTGCCGTAGGCCATCGCATAGAGATATTGCCGCGGGAACGCCTCCTTGAACGTCCACTCGACGGTGTAGTCGTCGACCTTCTTCAGCGTCGTGCCGACGCCGAAGGTTTCGGGCGTGGCGCCGTTCAGCGGGGAGACGTTGGGATCGACGACCTCGTCATCCCAGTAGAACATGACGTCGTCGGCGTTGAAGGGCGCGCCGTCGGACCACTTGGCGCCTTCGATCAGATGCATGGTGAGCTTGTGGCCGTCGCTCGACCAGTCCCAGCTCTTGGCGAGGTTCGGCAGCGGCTCGGTGTCCTTGGCCTCGACCTGGAACAGCGGCGCCGTGCGCGTCAGGCATTCGGACAGGCCAATATCGATGCCGCCCCAGCCTTGCGTCTGGCCGGCGCCGTAGTTCCAGCCTTCCGGCCTGCCGCCGATGACGTGACGCATCGTGTCGCCATAGACGCCGATGCCGTCGGGCATGTTGCCGGTCTTGAAGACCAGCGGCTCCTTGGGCAGCCTGTCCTTGACCGGCGGCAGCTTGCCGGTCTTGACGTATCTCTCCGTCACCCAGTCCGGCTCGTGATATTCGGGCAGCGCCTTGAACTCCAGGATGGAGTCGCGCGCCACATAGTGGATCTTGCCCTCGGCCGGGAACGTCGCCGGCTCGGGCGGGATCGTCGGCTCGGATGCGAAGGCGTATGCCGGAACGGCAACGCTCATCGCCAGTCCGGCGGCAAAGCCAATTCTGCGTAAGGTCCTCATCGTTTCCTCCCAGTTGTTTTGACGCCTGCTGCTGCCCGCCTCTTGTTTTCTGGACGGCTGAGCCGGTGGACGCGCCTCCTGCGCGTCCACCGGCTTGCCGGGATCTCAGCCGGCCTGTTTGAGCGCCGCCTTTTCGGCGCGCAATTCCTCGATCGAGCGGACGCTGCGGCGCGCCGCGCCCGCCCATTCGCGGGTCTTGACCTTGGATTTCGAAAGCCGCTCCTTTGCCGCCGGAATGGCATCGGCATATTGCGGCAGCCACTGCGCCTGGGCGACGACCATCTCGTCCACCATCTGCCAGACTTCTTCCGGCGTCGATACCGCACCCACCAGCGGATCGTGCAGCACGGCGAGCTTGAGCAGGTCGATGTCGCCAGCGATCGCCGCGTGCACCGACATGCGCTGGACGTTGATCGAAGACATGCAAGTCGCCGCGCAGGCCTCGGGCAGTGTGATGCCGGCGGTCATGTTGATGCCGAAGCGGTCGACGAAGCCGGGCGACTCGATGATGGCGTCCTGTGGCAGGTTGGTGATCACGCCGTCGTTCTTGACGTTGAAATGGCCGCGATAGACGCGATTGGTCTCAAGCGCTTCCAGAATGTGGCTGGCGTGTTCGTTGGAGCGCTTGGCCGGGTCGATCGGCTTCGACGCCGCTTCGAGGAACTGCGGATACTCCGTCTCGAACCAGTTGCGGGTTTCCGTCGAGTAGCGCAGATAGCCGCCGGTCTCGCCATGGATCCAGTCGGACATGTCGATCCAGCGCGTGATCTCCTCGGGCCGCTTGCGGTACCAGGGCAGATATTCCGACAGATGCCCGTTGCTTTCGGTCGAGTAGACACCGAAGCGCTTCAGCACATCGATGCGCAGCTTTTCCTGCTTCGAATAGACCGGATGCGCCTCGAAGGCGGCGACCAGCTCGTCCTTGCCGATCGGCCGGCCGTTCAGCCTGAGCTCGATGAACCATGTCTGGTGGTTGATGCCGGAGCAGACATAGTCGAGCTCCTTGGGCGATTTCGCGCCGAGCACCTCGGCGATCTGCTCGGCGCCGTGCTGGACGCCGTGGCAGAGCCCGACCGTGTCGACCTTGCCGTACTCGATCGCCGCCCATGTGTTCATGGCCATGGGGTTGGCATAGTTGAGGAACTTGGCGTTGGTATCGGCGACCTCGCGAATATCCCGGCAGAAGTCGAGGATCACCGGAATGTTGCGCTGACCGTAGAGAATGCCGCCCGCGCAGATCGTGTCGCCGACGCATTGGTCGATGCCATATTTCAGCGGGATGCGAATGTCGTCGGCATAGGCTTCGAGCCCGCCGACCCGCACGCAGCTGATGATGTAGCGCGCGCCCTCCAGCGCCTCGCGGCGGTTCGTGGTCGCCGTCACCCTGGTCGGCAATCTGTTCGCCTCGACGATCCGGTCGAGGATCGCCTTGATCATCGCCAGATTGTGCTCGCTGACATCGGTCAGCGCGAATTCGATGTCCTTGAATTCCGGCACGCACAGGATGTCGGTGAACAGCTTCTTGGTGAATCCGACGCTGCCGGCGCCGATAATAGCGATTTTGAAACTCATCACCTTCACCTCGATCCAATCGAATGCTAGGCAAGGAGCAGCAAGGGAGGATATGGCCGCACGCAACAGCGCGCCCGCCACTCAAAGCCGGAAATCCGGCTCTTTTCTCCTCCCGCCCGCTCCTCGACCGCGGGTCTTTCGCGTCTTGAGGGCCGGATTATGCGCTTATTCGCCGGCGCGGCCAGAGAAGGATTATGCTTTCGAGGGTAATTTTGTGCTGCAGGACCTGATCGCCAACGGAAAGCTGATGCGCACGATCTCGCTGCCGCGCGGCCGCCAGCGCCTGCATGCCATGCCGACCAGCACGGGCTATGAACTGCGCAAGGACGAGACCTACGACTGGGACGGCAGGAAGCGCGGCCAGACCCCGTTCACGGTCCTCCAGCATACGATCAGCGGCACCGGCCAATTGCGCTACGAGAGCCGCAACTACCGTCTGCAGGCGAACGACACGCTGCTGGTTCTGGTGCCGCACAACCATCGCTACTGGTTGGCCAAGGGCGACCGCTGGGAATATTTCTGGATCTCGATGAATGGCGAGGAGGCGCTGCGCATCCACAAGTCGATCCTCAGTGTCTCGGGCCCGGTGTTCCGGCTGCAGCCGGCGACCATCGATCACCTTGCCGATTGCAGCCTGCGCCTGATCAAGGGTGCGGCTTCGCCCGGCGCTGCCTCCGCGATCGCCTATGAGGCGGCGATGGCGCTCTACGATGACGTCTTCGGCTCGCACGCCTTCGCCGAAAAACAAAGCGCCATGCAGCCGGTCATCGACCACATCAACGCCAATCTCGACAAGCCGCTGCCGGTGGCGGAGCTGGTGGAAATCAGCGGCCTCAGCCGCGCCCATTTCTCGCGCTGCTTCGCCGAGAGCGAAGGACTGCCCCCGGCTGAATTCGTCCTGCAGCAGCGACTGCAGCGCGCAGCGAAACTCCTGACCAAGGCGGATTTCCTGCCGGTGAAGGAAGTCGCGGTGCTGTGCGGCTTCGAGGACGCGAACTACTTCTCCAAGGTCTTTCGCCGCTGTTACGGCATCAACCCGACGCAGTTCCGCACGACCGGCATGTATGCCAGCCTGGGCAACCACCGCTGAAGCATATCAGCGCTTGGCCTCAAGCGTTGTCGAGGCGGTGCTCACCGGATCGGCCGCCGCGGCAAACGCTGCGTCGATCTGCTCGGGCGTGCGCTGCCCGGACCGTTTCCAGGCGACATATTGCACGATGCCGAAACCCGGCCGCGTCGGCACCGTCTTCACCACCGGCATGCGGAACCCGTCGCGGAATTTCTCAAAGCGCGCGCCGAGCACCGCGACCATCTCCTCGACGGTCGGCGGCGTCGCCACATCGGCATAGGTGATGGTGACTTTCCCGGCGAGCGCCGCCTGGCGCGACAGCGGCACCGGGATCGAAGCCAGGTAATCGGTCGGCACGTCGATCAGCCCGCCGAAGGCCCACTGCTGGCGCAATTCGCTTGCATTCATCGGCGCCACGGAAACGTCGATGTCGTGGGGCGTGCCCGGCACGCGGTAAGGGCAGGAGAAACGGCCGCAATTGGCCTGCGCCGAGAATTGCCACAGCGCGTAGCCCTGCCAGTTCCCCATCGGGAAATGCACGTCGATGTCCGGCTTGTAGCGCGCGTACCACAGCGGCAGCCGCGACAAGAGCCGATACTGGTAGCGATTTTCGGCGATGTACTGGGCGGTCTTGCCGTTGACATAGAGCACCGGGAAGCGGCCGAGGCGGCGATGCACCTGGCGAACGAATTCCTCGGCATCCTCCAGCGACATCCATTGCGTGGCGTCGATGCCTTCGATGTCGAGGGCCATCAGCTCATCCGGCGCCGGCTCGGCGAAATCGATGAAATTGTTGGCCTGCTCGACCGGGTTGCCGGGGCGGGCGAGGTGATAGGCGCCCCATTTCAGGCCAAGCGCCTTGGCCACCACCTTGCGCGTCTGGAACAACTCACGTGTCACCGCGTAGCGCTTCCATTGCGCCTTGCAGAGTTTGACATCGGCCTCGGCGCCGAAGCAGAAGTAGGGCGGCGGCAGCCCGTCGGATGCCTTGTTGATGAAGCCGGCGATGCGCTTGTCGGTGACGAGTTGCTGCCAGTCGATGGAATTGTATTCGTAGGCGTCGATCACCAGCGGGCGGTCGGCATTCTTCCACGGCTCGGAGAAATCCGAGGCCTTTGCCGCCGTGCCCAACGCAATCGCCGCCGCGAGAAGCGCCAGGCGGCGAAGAGGGCGCGCCGGCTTTTTCAATCAGGGTGTCCCCACTGACCAGGGATCGATCCTGAACCGCTATGGTTAAGGAAGTGCTTCGATCGCCTGTGTCGTCGGCGGGCCGAAAAGATCGAGGTCGAAGAGATCGGCCATCGCCTTGTAGCCGGCATCGGACGGGTGCAGGCCGTCGCCGCAGTCGAATTCCGGACGAATGCGGGAGCTGTCTTTCGGGTCGGCCAGCGCCCGGTCGAAATCGATGACGGCATCGGCGGGACTGGAGGCTCTTATCCAATCGTTGACGGAGCGGCGCACCCGTTCTTTCTCGGGCGAGTGGAACGTGCGCAGGGCCTCGCCCGCGAACGCGCCGGCAGAGGGCGTGAGCGTGCCCTGGATGACTTTGATGCGGCGCATGTGGGCGCGCGCGATCAGTTGCCGGTAGCTGCCGACCAGATCCTCCAGCGAGACGGCCTCGGCCGGCCCGGCCAGCATCGTTCCCGGCCAGCCGATGTCGTTGATGCCTTCCAGAAGCACCATCTGGCCGACATTGGGCAGGCCGAGCACATCGCGGTCGAAACGAGCGAGCGCGCTCGCGCCGCGTGCCCGGCTCGCGGTCACCCGGTTGCCGCCGATGCCATGGTTGAGAACGCCGAGACGGCCAAGCAATCCGGCCGCCGAAAGCCGCTCGGCCAGGCGATCCGGCCATCTGGCGTTCGCATCCACCGTCGATCCGAAGCCGTCGGTTATGGAATCGCCGAAGCAGACGATCGAGCGGCTGTCGGCCTCGCATTCGACAAGAACGGCGGTCAGGAAATAGCGGCTGGTGGAGGTCTGCTGCAAGGGCATGCGCTCGGCGTGAACGAACTCGCCGTAATCGGAAATATAGGCGGTCTGCTGGGCCTCGTAGTGATAGGTCTGGATCGGCGCGAAACCGCTGAAATACAGGCTGACGGCGACGTCACAGAGGTCGCCGGCCGCGAGCTCGACCGGGTCGCTCAAAAGCGGCGCGCCGGGCAAGATCCTGGCTGCGCGCGAGCCGCCGAAGGTCAACCGGCGCAAACTCCCGCCCTCGATGCTGCCGCCGTCGGCGGCCCTGGCGATGGATGCCGCGCCGATGTCGATCGGGTCGCTGCCATGCTCGTTCGAAAGCCGCACACAAAAGCGCGTGCCACCCTTGCTGATGCGCACAACCTGCCTGACCGTCTGGTTGTGGAAGCCGTAAAGAACGGCATCGCCCGGCCAGACATTCATCGGGCTGGCGGCCCACGTTCCCATCCAATGTCCGGTCATCCCGTCGCCTCCTCGTGGATCGAGCAGCGGCAACGCTAGCAACGCGCGGTTGGCTTCACCACCAGAAATCCGATGCCTGCCTGGTACTTTCTTGCTCTCGCGGCTTGCCTCTGCATCCAGCGCAGGACCGCCATCACGGTCGCGCTCGAAGCACAAGAGCACAAGAAAGTATCGGTTATGCGTCAGGGGCGTGGTGGCATCGCCATTTTCGCTTGGTTAGCTTTTCCGTCGTAGCGGCCGGCAGTGGAGGAGCCTTTGCCGGTCAGCGAGCGGTTTCGCGGGCTGGTGCGTGTCGCACCCGCGACCGGTCAATTGCCTTTGGGAAGGGAGGATAACCATGTCGAACATCATGAATTTCAGACTGAACCGCCGCGCTTTGCTTGCAAGCGCCGCGGCGGGCGCCGCCGCTGGCGTAATGGCCCGAAGCGGTTCCGCCGGCGTGCAGGAGCTCTCGAAAGTGGTGGCCTGGGAAACGCCCTATCTCGGCTTTTTCTTTTTCGTCGTCCTGCAGGAGGCGTTGAAGCGCAAGGCCGAAAGCCTGGGACTGCAATTCGTCGGCAAGGATGCCAACGGCGATTCCAACGCGCAGGTGAACGACTGGAACAGCCTGCTGCTGCAGAAGCCGCGCTACCTCATCTCGGACGCGCTCGATTCCGAACTGCTCATCCCGCTTACGAAGAAGGCCAAGTCGCTTGGCGTTCCGGTCGGCATGGTCGACACGCCGCTCACCGGCGGCACCGTCGCCGCTTCGGTCACCTTCGACAATCGTCAGTCGGGCGTCATGGCGGCCGAAAAGACGGCCGAATTGCTGACCAAGAAATATGGTTCGCCCAAGGGCAGCGTGCTGAACAATTACGGCTCGCTGACGGCGGTCGCCCTGCGCAACCGCAAGGAGGGTTTCGAGGAGACCTTGCAGTCCAAATACAAGGACATCGAGATCATCTCGCGGCCGCAGAACAACCAGCATGAAGAGGCTTTGGCCGTCGTCTCCGCCACGCTGCGCGAGCGCCCCGACCTCGACGCCATCCACATGCCCACCGACATCTTCGTCGTCGATGCCCGCAAGGCCATGGAGACGCAGAAGCGGCTCTTCCCGGTCGGTCATGAGAAGCACATCATCCTGACCAGCATCGACGCCTCGCCCAACGCGCTCGAATGGGTCAAGGCCGGCGAGATCGATGCCGACATCGCCCAGGATCCGATCGCCTATGTCGAGATCGTCGTGGATCTGCTGGAGCAGTACACGCTCAAGGGTCAGCGGGTGCCGACCGGCCCGTATGAGAACAAGAAGTACTTCTGGGAGAAGGGAACGATCGCCGACAGCCCGTCCGGGCCGCTCCTGACCATACCACCCTACTTCCTGACCAAGGAGAACGCCGACGATCCGCGCCACTGGGCCAACGTCGTCACCAAGGTCTGGAAGATGGAACAGAACGCCGGTTGAGAACCGGCGGGCGAGGGCGCGCGGTATCGGCCGCGCCCTCCTTGACCTGGAATGGGGAGGCGGCCGATGACGCAGTCAGATCGCGAGCCGGCAGACGGCGCACGCCGGACACGCGAAGGGCCGTTTGCCGCGGCGACGCCGTCCGGCCGGCCCGTGCTGGTCGTCGACAACGTCTTCAAGGCATACGGGCCGGTTTCGGCGCTCGACGGCGTGTCGCTGTCTGTACGCAAGGGCGCGATCCACGGCCTGCTCGGCAAGAACGGCGCCGGCAAATCGACGCTATCCAATGTCGTCGCCGGCTTCGTGCGCGCCGACGCGGGCAATATCCTGCTCGACGGCGAGGATGTCTCGTCGCTGTCGCTCACCGCGCGCAACAAGCGTGGGTTGTATCTGCTGTCGCAGCACTCCGAGATTTTCGAGGACCTGTCGATCGGCGAGAACCTGCTTTTGCCGAACCTACCGCGCCGCCGTGGCCTGGTCGACTGGGGCAAACTGCACCGGCAGGCCGCCCTTCTCCTGGAAAGTCACGCCATGCACGTCCCCTCGCGGCGGCGCGCGGGGGATCTCAATGCCAGCGACCGCAGGCGGCTCGCCATCATCAAGGCCGTGGCCGGCGATGCCAGGCTGATCATCCTCGACGAACCGACGGCGGGGCTTGCGGCGCGCGAGCGCCAGCATCTCATGGAATGGGTCGAGGCGCTGACCGCCCAAGGCACGTCCTTCGTCTATATCTCGCATCACAATGACGAAGTCCGCCAGCTTTGCAGCGAATACACCGTGCTGCGCGACGGCAAGGTCGCAGCAGGCGGCGTCGCAGGATCGCTGTCCGCCGACGGCATGGCGCGGCTGATCACCGGAAGCGATGTGAAGGAATTCCGGCGCGCCAGGTCGGCGGCACCAAAGCCCCCGGTCGTCAAGATAGACGATCTGTGCTTCCCCGGCGGCGGCCCGGTCGATCTCACCATCGGTCGCGGCGAAATCGTCGGGCTTGTCGGGCTGCTTGGCGAGGGCCCGCAAGAGCTGCTGCGCACGCTCGGCGGGCTCCTCCCGGTCATGTCCGGCCGCGTTCTGGTCGACGGCCGCCCGGTCCGGCTCGGTTCGCCGGCCCACAGCCTTGCCGCCGGCATCGCCTATCTGACGCATGACCGTATCGGCGAAGGGCATGTCGCTTCGATGTCCATCGCGGAAAACCTCAGCCTCGGCAACTGGCCTCGCCAGGCCGGATGGGCGATCAGCCGCTCCGGCATGCTCGGCCGCGTGCGCCGGGCGCGCGCGGCAATGGACGTCGTGATGGACGGGCCGGATCAGGAAATCCGCAAGCTCAGTGGCGGCAACCAACAGAAAATCCTGCTTGGCCGCCTGCTGGAGCGAAATCCGGCGATCCTGCTGCTCGACGAACCGACGATCGGCGTCGACGTGGCGGCGAAGGAACACATCCATCGCCTCATCGATGACGCCACCAAACGCGGCGTCGCGGTCCTGCTGATTGCGCAGGATCCCGACGAGATGCAGCGGCTGGTCGACCGCGTGGTCGTCTTTTCCAAGGGCCGCATCGAACGCTCGCTTTCGGCCGAGGGCCTGACGGTCGGCGCCATCGCCGACGCCAGGTCCCTGAGGGAAAAACCGTGACAGGACGCAGGACGACATGAACGGCAGGAAATTCCTTCTCGACAATGTGGTGTGGATACTGATCATCGTCTTCAGCCTCCTTGCCGGCGTCCTCAATCCGTTCTTCCTGTCGGAAGGCAACCTGCAGAACGTGCTGGTGCAGGCCACCACGCTGGGCGTGCTGGTGCTGGCCGTGTCCTTCACGCTGCTGATCGGCGAAATCGATCTGTCGGTCGTCGGCAATCTCGTCTTTTCCGGCATGATCGGCGCCTATGCCATGCAGGAATACGGCGCGCACTGGACCGTCGCCGTCGCGGTAACCGTGCTGACGGGCACGTTTATTGGCGCCGTCAACGGCTATTTCGTCTCCTACATGCGGATGAACTCGCTCATCGCCTCGCTGGCCATGGGCCTGTTCCTGCAGGGCGCGGTGCTCGGCGCCACGCAGGCCCGCACGCTGGTCATAGCCGATGAAGGATACGCCTATATCGGCAGCGCGACGATCGGCACATGGCCGATCATGCCGGTCGCGCTGTTCGTTATCTATCTGGCGGCGCATATCGTGCTTGCCTATTCAGCCTGGGGCCGCAATCTCTACGCCACCGGCGGCAACCGGCGGGCCGCGCATGCGGCCGGCATCAACGTGCGGCGCGCTCGGCTCGGCGCTTTCGCCGCGTCAGGCTTCCTTGCCGGTCTCGCCGGCTTCCTCTACGCGTCCTATCTCGGCGGCGTGAGCGTCACCGTGGGCAGCACGACCCTGCTCTACGCGGTCGCGGCTCCTGTCATCGGCGGCGTATCCCTGCTTGGCGGGCGCGGACGGGTGCTTGGTATGCTCGGCGGCACGCTCCTCATCACGGTCATCCAGACCGGGCTGCAGCTGATCAACGTGTCCGCCTATTACATTCAGATGATCGGCGGCGCGATGATCCTGCTGGCGATTGCCGTCGACGCTTTCCGGGTGCGTGGCGAGGAGCAGGGATCGGTCTGAGTGCGGGTGTTTCTCGGTGCGCGCCGCACACCGCATCCGTCGCTGTTTATGTTCGTGAGCCGTTCTCCACCTGCTCCGAAACGTCAAAAAAGTATCGGTCGGGTGGACAAGCCGTGGTGGCAGGCGCTTCAATTGCCGCCTAAGCTTTCAATAGAGGCGGCCAGTGGGAATACACGGGTTGCCCAACGAAGCGCAGCAACCGGTCACAAGACCGGACCCGCGCGGGGAGGAAATGAAGATGAATCCGGACCTGGAAGTCGTCCAGATCAGACAGGGAGAGTCGTTCAAGGCCTGGGCCCACGGCTATCCTTTCCGCACCGTGCGCTGGCACTTCCATCCTGAATACGAGCTGCATCTGGTCGTCGCCACCACCGGCCGCTATTTCGTCGGCGACTTCATCGGCGAGTTCGAGCCGGGCAATCTGGTGCTCACCGGGCCCAACTTGCCGCACAACTGGGTCAGCGACGTGCCGCCGGGCGAAACCGTGCCGCTGCGCGGCCGCGTCGTGCAGTTCTCCGAAGAATTTATCGCCGAGGCTTCCGCCGCGCTGCCCGAACTTGCCGCCTGCGCCGGCATCCTCGAAACCAGCCGCCGCGGCGCGCTGTTCTCGGCGGCGACGGCTGAGCTTGCGGCGCCCTTGCTGGCGGAGCTGACCGAGGCGCAGGGCGTGCGCCGGCTGTCGCTGTTCATGGCCGTGCTCGATATCTTGAGCCGCGCCGGCGACGTCCGCACGCTGGCCAGCGCCGGCTATCTGCCCGACCCGTCCGGCTTCATGTCGGCCGGCATCAACCAGGCGCTCGCCTATATCAACTGCCACCTGACCGAGCCCTTCAGCGAAGGCACTCTGGCCGAGATCGCCGGGCGCAGTCCGAGCGCCTTCTCGCGCAGCTTCCGCCGGCACACCGGAATGGCGCTGGTGCAGTATGTCAACCGGCTGCGCATCAACCTCGCCTGCCAGCTGCTGATGAGCGAGGCGCAGATGTCGATCACCGAAATCTGCTACGCCGCCGGCTACAACAACATCTCGAATTTCAACCGCCAGTTCCTGGCGCAGAAGGGCATGTCGCCTTCGCGCTTCAGGGCCTTGCTGGCTGAGAACGTCAACGCGGAGATTGCCGCCTAACAGGGAGGAAGCGGGAGGAGCTTAGAGCAATTACGAAGCGGTCGAACGCGGCGACCTTGCCGTAGCCTCCGTCCGGAATTGCGTCAAACAAACAGACATTCAGGGAAGGAAGGACGCGGGGTGAAGGTCACCCTGTGCTGGGGATCGCCTGTCCCGAGATCCAGCACATTCAGGAGGATGTTTGCGCGGCTTACCGGGATCGGATCGATCCTTGGCCGCCGCTGATCATACTCCTTCCAACAGTTCGACATGCAGTTAAGGCCTGACGCGCCAGCCATCGCGCAGGTCCTCGTGAAACCATTGCTTGAAAACGGAGACATTCGAATGACCAGATATGCATGGAAATCGCCGTTTGCCTTGAAATCGACAATCGCGGCCGCGTTCGCGCTCTCGCTGCTCGGCACCACGGCGGCATTCGCCGACACGGTCACCGACGCCACGATTGCCTTCCTGATGCCCGACCAGGCATCGACCCGCTACGAGCAGCACGACTATCCGGGCTTCGTCGCCGAGATGAAGAAGCTCTGCCCGGGCTGCAAGGTGATCTACCAGAACGCCGATGCCGATGCGGCGCGCCAGCAGCAGCAGTTCAATTCTGTGATCTCGCAGGGCGCCAAGGCGATCGTCCTCGATCCCGTCGATTCGACCGCCGCCGCCTCGCTGGTCAAGCTGGCGCAGAGCCAGGGCGTCAAGGTCATCGCCTATGACCGGCCGATCCCGACCGCGCCCGCCGATTTCTACGTGTCCTTCAACAATGAAGGCATCGGCAAGGCCATTGCCGACTCGCTGGTCGAGCATCTGAAAGCGCTCAAGGTCGACCCGGCCGGCGGCGGCCTGCTGCAGATCAACGGCTCGCCGACCGACGCTGCCGCGGGCCTGATCAAGAAGGGCATTCACGAGGGCCTCGACAACAGCGGCTATCCGATCCTGGCCGAGTTCGACACGCCGGAATGGGCGCCGCCGAAGGCACAGCAGTGGGCGAGCGGCCAGATCACGCGCTTCGGCGCCAAGATCCTCGGCGTCGTTGCTGCCAATGACGGCACCGGCGGCGGCGCGATCGCGGCCTTCAAGGCGGCCGGCGTCGATCCGGTTCCGCCGGTGACCGGCAACGACGCGACGATCGCGGCCTTGCAGCTGATCATCGCTGGCGACCAGTACAACACCATCTCCAAGCCGAGCGAGATCGTCGCCGCGGCTGCGGCCAACGTTGCCGTCAAGCTGTTGTCGGGCGAGACGCCGAAGGCCGAGATGACGCTTTACGACACGCCCTCGCAGCTCTTCACTCCGGCGGTGGTGACGCAGGAGAACCTCAAGGCCGAGATCATCGACAAGAAGATCAACACGGCCGCCGAGCTCTGCGTCGACCGCTATGCCGAGGGCTGCAAGAAGCTCGGCATCACCAACTGATCATAGGACATCCGGCCGCCCGTCGGCGGCCGGATGTCCAGGGAACGACTGTCACGAAAGGCGGCGCATGAGTGAGAGTTTCGAAAGATCGGCTTCCGTCGGCGAGCTGGTGCTCAGCCTGCGCGGCATATCGAAGAATTTCGGCGCCGTTTCGGCGCTGACCGATATCGACTTCGACGTCCATGCCGGCGAGGTCGTCGCGCTGGTCGGCGACAACGGCGCCGGAAAGTCGACGCTGGTCAAGATCCTCGCGGGCGTGCATCAGCCGAGCTCGGGAACAATCAATTTCCGCGGCAGGGCGGTGACGCTGCCCGACCCGCGCGCGGCACTGACGCTTGGCATCGCCACGGTGTTCCAGGATCTCGCGCTCTGCGAGAACCTCGACGTCGTCGCAAACATTTTCCTGGGCAACGAGCTCAGCCCGCTGCGGCTGGACGAGGTGGCGATGGAGATGCGCGCCTGGACGCTGCTCAACGAATTGTCGGCGCGCATTCCGAGCGTGCGCGAGGCGGTCGCCTCGCTGTCCGGCGGCCAGCGCCAGACCGTTGCGATCGCGCGCTCTTTGCTGCTCGAACCGAAACTCATCCTGCTAGACGAGCCGACCGCGGCACTTGGCGTTGCCCAGACGGCGGAGGTGCTCAACCTTATCGACCGCGTCCGCGCGCGCGGCCTCGGCGTCGTGATGATCAGCCACAACATGGAGGATGTCCGCGCCGTCGCCGACCGTATCGTGGTGCTCAGGCTGGGGCGCAACAACGGCGTCTTCGAACCGGATGCCTCGAACCAGGACCTGGTGAGCGCCATCACCGGCGCGTCCAACAACGCGGTGTCGCGGCGCGCCGAGCGCCTGCGCATGGAGCGCGATCACAGCGGCAACGCACAGGCTGGGGAGCAGCGCCCATGACGGCAGAGAAAAGCACCTCCGCCCCGCTGGCGCTCGACCGCGCCGATGCGCGCGTGAAGCATGAGGCAGGCCTCAGTGGGGCGGTCCGCGCCTTCCTCGACCGCGTGCGCAGCGGCGATCTCGGCTCGCTGCCGGTCATCGTCGGCCTCGTCGTCATCTGGACCGTGTTCACCAGTCTCAATCCGGTCTTCGTTTCCAGCAGCAACCTGGTCAATCTGCTGTTCGACTGCTCGACGGTCGGCGTCATCGCGCTCGGCATCGTCTGCGTGCTGATGGTCGGCGAGATCGACCTCTCGGTCGGCTCGATCAGCGGCTTCGCTTCAGCGATGGTCGGCACGCTCTGGGTCAACCAGGGCTGGCCGGTCGCGCTGGCGATCCTCGCGGCGCTGGCCTTCGGCGCCCTGATCGGCTCGCTCTATGCCCTTTTGTTCAACCGGCTCGGCATGCCGAGCTTCGTCTCGACGCTCGCCGGCCTGCTCGCGGTGCTGGGCATGCAGCTCTACATCCTTGGCTCCACCGGCTCGATCAACCTGCCCTATGGCTCCGCTTTGGTGGATTTCGGCCAGCTGATGGTGATGCCGAAATGGGTCTCCCACTTGCTGGCGGCGATCCCGGGCTTGGCGATGTTGGTCAGCGGGCTTCGCACCTTCGCGCGCCGCCGCGCGGCCAACCTGTCTGCACCGTCCGTGACGGGGCTCATTGTGCGAGTCGCCGTCATAACCGTCGGCCTCGAGCTGATCGTCGCTTATCTCAACCAGTCGCGCGGCATCCCGTGGATGTTTGGCCTCTTCGTCGGCCTCGTCGTTGCGATGAACTATGCGCTGACCCGGACCAAGTGGGGGCGTTCGATGACCGCCGTCGGCGGCAACCGCGAGGCGGCGCGGCGTGCCGGCATCAAGGTCCGCGCCATCTATCTCAGCGCCTTCGCGCTGTGCTCGCTTTTCGCCGCGCTGGGCGGCGTGCTGGCCGCCGCCAGGCTCGCCTCCGCCAGCCAGCAGGCCGGCACCGGCGACGTCAACCTGAACGCCATCGCGGCCGCAGTCATCGGCGGCACCAGCCTGTTCGGCGGCCGCGGCAGCGCCTATTCCGCGCTGCTCGGCATCATCGTCATCCAGTCGATCGCCAGCGGCCTGACGCTGCTCGATCTGTCCTCGTCGCTTCGCTACATGATCACCGGTGCCGTTCTGGCCATCGCCGTGATCGTCGACTCCCTCGCGCGCCGCTCCCGTGCCTCTCACGGCCGCGCCTGAACAGTTCAAACGAGAAGGGTACACATGGCTCACAATCTTTCGGGAAAAGTCGCCGCGGTCACCGGCGCGGCATCGGGCATCGGCCTCGAATGCGCCAGGGCGATGCTTGCCGCCGGCGCCCGCGTCGTGCTGGTCGACCGGGCGGAGGACAGGCTGAAGGAGGTCGTCGGCGAGCTCGGCGCCGGCGCGATCCCGCTGGTGGTCGACCTCACCAGCCCCGCCAGCGTGGCGACCATGATGCCCGGCATCCTCGACAAGGCCGGCCAGCTCGACATTTTCCACGCCAATGCCGGCTCCTATGTCGGCGGCGAGATACTCAACGGCGATCCGGATGCCTGGGACCGCATGCTGAACCTCAACATCAACTCGGTGTTCCGCTCGGTGCACGCGGTGCTGCCGCATATGGTCGGGCGCAAGACCGGCGACATCATCGTCACCAGTTCGATCGCGGGTCTTGTGCCTGTCGTCTGGGAGCCGGTCTACACGGCCTCCAAGCACGCCATCCAGGCCTTCGTCCACACGCTGCGCCGGCAGGTCGCCAAGCACGGCCTGCGCGTCGGCGCAGTCGCGCCAGGGCCGGTGGTGACGGCGCTGATCAGCGATTGGCCGAAGCAGAAGCTTGAGGACGAGCTGGCGGCCGGTGGCCTGATGCAGCCCACCGAGGTCGCGGACGCCGTCCTGTTCATGCTGACGCGGCCGAGAAACGTCACCATTCGCGATCTGGTGATCCTGCCGCAGAGCAATGATCTGTAGGCAGTAGGAATTAGGCAGTAGGGAATAGGGAAAGAGGCCCTTGCGTCCGGCCATTCAACACTGACCATCTCCTACTGCCTACTGCCTACTGCCTACTGCCTACTGCCTACTGCCTACTGCCTACTGCCTAATTTCTGAGGTCCCCAAATGCCTTCCCACTTCCTTGGCATCGATGTCGGCACCGGCAGCGCGCGCGCCGGCGTCTTTGACGAGCGCGGCGAACTCCTTGCCTCCGCCAAGCGCGACATTGCTCTCTTCATCGAGCCCGGCGAGATCGCCGAGCAATCCAGCCGCGACATCTGGCAGGCGGTGTGCGCCAGCGTGCGCGAGGCGGTCGGGAAGGCGGGCGTCGATCCCCGGGAAATCGGCGGCATCGGCTTCGACGCGACCTGTTCCCTGGTGGTGGTCGGCGACGATGGCGAGCCCTTGCCGGTCGGCCGTTCGGGAGACAGCGATCGAAACATCATCGTCTGGATGGACCATCGCGCCCTCGACCAGACCAGGCGCATCAACGCCCTGCGGCATCCGGTCCTCGACTATGTCGGCGGCGTCATTTCGCCGGAGATGGAGACTCCGAAGCTTTTGTGGCTCAAGGAGAACCTGCCCGCGACCTTCGCCGGGGCGCGGCATTTCTTCGACCTCGCCGATTACCTGACCTGGCGCGCCACGGGCAGCCTTGCCCGCTCGGTCTGCACGCTGGCCTGCAAATGGACCTATCTCGGCCATGAGCGGCGCTGGGACGACAGTTATTTCCATGCCGTCGGGCTCGGCGAGCTTGCCGACGAGGGCTTTGCCCGCATCGGCACCGAAGTGGTCGATCCCGGCACGGCGCTTGGCGCCGGGCTGACGGAGAAGGCTGCGGCCGAACTGGGACTGGTTGCGGGCACAATCGTGGCCGCCGGGCTGATCGATGCCCATGCCGGCGGCGTCGGCACGGTGGGCGCTGCCGGCGATGCCGGTACCATCGCCTCACGCATGGCCTATGTGCTCGGCACCTCGGCCTGCACCATGGCAAGCAGTGAAGGTCCGGCCTTCGTGCCGGGCGTATGGGGACCCTATTATTCCGCCATGGTGCCGGGATTCTGGCTGAGCGAGGGCGGTCAGTCGGCGGCCGGGGCGGCCATCGATCTCCTAGTGCGTTTCCATCCGGCCGCAGCGGAGGCTTCCGCGCGCGCCGCGGCCGAAGGCAAATCGCTGGTCGATTGGCTGGCCGCGGCCGCCACGGCGGCTTCGCCGGACCTGTCGGCTGCCGCCACGCTTGCGGGAAGCATCCATGTCGTACCCGAATTCCTCGGCAATCGTTCGCCATTGGCCGATCCGGATGCGCGCGGCCTGATCGCCGGGCTCGGCACCGACCGTTCCGTCGAAAGTCTCGTCGGCCTTTATATCGCCGGGCTTTGCGGCCTCGGCTATGGCGTGCGTCAGATCGTGGCGGCGATGGCCTCATCCGGTCTTGCCGTCGACACCATCGTCATCAGCGGTGGCGCCGGGCAGTCGCCGCTGGTGCGCCAACTGCTTGCCGACGCTGCCGGCCTGCCGGTCGCCGCCCCGCAATCGCCCGAGCCGGTGCTGCTGGGTGCCGCGATGCTCGGAGCGGTGGCATCCGGCCGGTATGCGGACCTTTCGACCGCCATGCCTGCCATGTCCCGGCTTGGTGATGTTTTCAGGCCGGCGGCCGACGCCATGCGGACGTGGCACGATCGCCGCTACAAGGCCTTTCTGGCCTTGCAGACGGTGGGCCGCAGCATACGCTGAGGGATCGATCAGCGCCTAAGCAGCGACGGGACTTCGAACGGATCGGGCGCCGGCTCCTGCGGCAGCGTGCCTTCCGCCTTGCGCTTCTTGTGATGCGCGAGCGAGCATTGCGGCGAGCATAATAGGCCGCGATCGGTCCAGTAGGCGGGGCCTTCCTCGATCAGGCCGTGATAGTACGAGAACCCGGGCGCCCGGTAAGACAGGCCGCATTCGATGCAGCGATAGGCGTCGGGTCTGGCAAGCATGGGGTGTTCCGGTTCGCTTTGGTCTGCAATCGCCGATAATACCAGCCGGATGCAGTTCGTCGTAGAAATTTCAGCGGCAATTGCAGCCTTGAAAATTGGCCTTGGCCGTCGCGATTTCGTCATTCTATGGCGGAGCAAGGAGCGAAGCGACGCGGCGCAGACCATAGAATCAATTCCGTGACGTTGAGGCGTTTCCACGGTCCAGAATTCTGCTCCGCTGCATCCCTCGCGCGAGGTCACGGAATGGATCCTCGGGTCTGCGCGCTTCGCTTCGCTCCTTGCTCCGCCCGTGGATGACGACGTTCGGGCGCTTCGGCTAATCTCTGAGGTCCGCGATTAGCTTCGTTGGGCAAAAGTGTCGATCACGTTCGTGATTAGCCCCGAGCGCCCATCGCGATTTCGTCATCCACGGGCGGAGCAAGGAGCGAAGCGACGCGGCGCAGACCATGGAATCCATTCCGTGACGTTGAGGCGTTTCTACGGTCCAGAATTCTGCTCCGCTGCATCCCTCGCGCGAGGTCACGGAATGGATCCTCGGGTCTGCGCGCGTCGCTTCGCTCCTTGCTCCGCCCGTGGATGACGAAGTTCGGGCGCTTCGGCTAATCTCTGAGGTCCGCGATTAGCTTCGTTGGGCAAAAGTGTCGATCACGTTCGTGATTAGCCCCGA
>NZ_VFTK01000052.1:0-34935 GCF_006439495.1 Mesorhizobium sp. B3-1-8 | reverse complement strand
GCCCTTCTCAATCGCCTCGCTAGAAACATCCTTCAGGCCGCCGATGCTGCCAAAGTCCCCATCAGCCATCGCATCAAGAAATGCGCCTGGAACGACGACTATCTCATCAATGCGATCACTCATATGCGATAGCCCTGCCTTTGAGGGGGAGATGTCCGGCAGGACAGAGAGGGGGGCGAAGGAACTCGACGTCTCAATAATTAAATTATGCTTGGCTTCCAAAAATTAAATTACGCTTGGGCTTCCAAATATCCCGCCAGCGCCACCGCGTTGTTATGTGCCTCGTCATGCGCGCCGTAGAGCAGCGTCACCTTGCCCCTGCCGAGTAGCGCACGCAGCTCTGCCACCGCGTCGCCATTCGCGTCGAGCTCGGCCCGATACCGCTTCTGGAACTCTGCCCAGCGCTCCGGCTCGTGCCCGAACCATTTGCGCAGCGCGTCGCTCGGCGCGATGTCCTTCAGCCACAGCGTCAGTTCGGCGTCCTTCTTGCTGACGCCGCGTGGCCAGATACGGTCGACGAGCACCCGCTGGCCGTCGGCTTTCGCCGGCGGCTCGTAGACGCGCTTCACTGCTATGTCGAAGGCCATGAAATCTCCGCTGGCAGACCTCTTACGCCCACTCGCCCTTGCGCATCACCGGCACGCGGCCGCCGTCCTTGGCGACGCCGTCAATGTCGATCTTGTCGGAGCCGATCATCCAGTCGATGTGGATGAAACTCTTGTTGCCGCCGCGCTCGGCGATCTCGTCCTGGCTGAGCGAAGCGCCGTCGACGAAGCACTTCGAATAGCACTGTCCGAGCGCGATGTGGCAGGCGGCGTTTTCGTCGAACAGCGTGTTGAAGAACAACAGCCCGCTCTTCGAGATCGGCGAGGAATGCGGCACCAGCGCCACTTCGCCGAGGCGGCGCGCGCCCTCGTCGGTGTCGAGCACCTTCTTCAAGACGTCCTCGCCCTTCGAGGCCTTGGCCTCGACGATCCGCCCGCCCTCGAAGCGCACGGAAATCTCGTCGATCAGCGTGCCCTGATAGGAGAGCGGCTTGGTCGAGGAGACATGGCCCTCGACGCGCCTTGCATGCGGCGTGGTGAAGACTTCCTCGGTCGGGATGTTCGGGTTGCAGGTGACGCCGTTCTTCGCCGTCGAGGCGCCGCCCATCCATTCATGGCCGTCCGCCAGCCCGACGGTCAGATCGGTGCCTGGACCGGTGAAATGCAGCGCGTGGAAATTATGTCCGTTCAGCCATTTCGTGCGCTCGGCCAAGGCGGCGTTGTGTGCCTTCCAGTTGCCGATCGGGTCCTCGACGTCGACCCGCGAGGCCGAGAAGATGGCGTCGGCGAGCTTCACCACCGCGACGTCGTCGGCCTCGCCCGGAAAAACCTGTTTTGCCCAGGCAAGGTCGGGATAGGCGACGATGTTCCAGTTGATGTCGAAGCCGGTGATTTTTTCCAGCGCCGGCTGGTAGGCCATCGAGTTCGCCTTGTTGGCGCGCGCCACCTTGGCCGGATCCTGCGACGAGAGCAGCGACGGATCTTCGCCGCGCACGGCGAGCCGCGCCGCATTGTTCGAGAAGGCCTTCGCCATGCCTTCATACAACCAGCCTGCGGCGCGGTCGAAGCCGGCGTCGGCGCCGTAGCGGAAACGCGCCAGCGTGATCTCGTCGTCGTTGAAGATCGGCGTCACCAGCCCGGCGCCGGCCTTGTAGGCGTGCTCGACGATGCGGCGGGTCAGCGGCAGCGCCGCGATCGACGAGGTCAGCACCAGATCCTGTCCGGGCTGCAGCTGCAGCCCGACCTTGATGGCGACTTCCGCCAGCCTGTCGAGCTTCACCGGGTCGATGGTTGCTGAAACGCCGCGCGAATGTGTGGTCATGGGTCCTGCCTGCCGTTTGTTGGGGTTCCGGTTCCTACATAGACCGCTGCGGTTGGCCTTTCCACCGCGATCGACTGGGCCTGATTTCAGGCGGCGCTGTCCAGCGCCCGGAACTGCGCCATGGTCGCCTCGATCTCCTCGCGGATCCAGGCCTTGAAGTCGCGCACCTTGCGGCTTTCGCTTTTTGCGGCTGAGGTTACCAGCCAGTAACCCAGCCCGCTCTCGGCCCGCACACCGAAGGGCGCGACCAGCCGGCCGTCGGCCAACGCGTCGGCGGTGAGCAATTGCCAGGCGAGCATCACGCCGTGGCCGGCGATCGCCGATTCCAGGCACAGCATCGGATCGGTGAAACGCGCTCCCTTCTGGAAGGTGACCGGCTCGACGCCGGCCGCCTCGAACCAGCCGTCCCAGCTGAACATCGCCCGTTCGTCGGTGATGGCGCAGGTCTGCGCCAGATCGCCGATCGACTTCAGCCTGGCCGCAATCGATGGCGCGCAGACCGGAAACACTTCCTGGGCAAGCAGAAGCTCGGCGCGGTCGCCCGGCCATTTGCCATCGCCAAGCCGGATGGCGATATCGATGTCCGAGCGGTCGAGATCGGCGACCCTGGCCGAGGCGTCGATGCGCAAAAGCACGTTCGGGTGTCGGGAGAAATGCCTCGATAGCCGGGGCAGCAGCCATTTCGAGGCGAAGGCCGGCGCCACCGAGACGACCAGCGTGCATTCGTTGGCCTCGTCGGCCAGCGCCACCGCTTGCGCGATCTCGCGGAAGCCGGCGCTGAGCCGCGCCGTGAAGGCGGCGCCGAATTCGGTCGGCACGAGCCCGCCCGACGTCCGTTCGAACAGCGCCTGCCCCAGCTGCTTTTCGGTGCGCTTGACCTGCTGGCTGACGGCGCTGACCGAGACATTCAGTTCGGCGGCCGCTCCCGCCAGCGATCCCAGCCGAGCGACGGTTTCCACGGCACGCAGGCCGTTGAGATGGACGCGATTGAGCATAGCCATTCAGTTTTTCTAAAGTAGATGGATCGGAATCTCAATTGAACCCGACAGGAAAGGGCGGAATTTAACAGGAATAGCCTTGAGCCAGGAGGTGGTCCCATGAAGATTTTATCCTTGCTGAAAGGGCTTTCCGGCGCCGAGGCGAGGCCGCGCGATGACGATGACGATGAGATGACCCGCTGGATCACCGATCCGCTGTCGCATCCGGTGCTCGACACCATGTCGGAGCGCGAGCTTGGCGACATGCCGTTCCGGTTGACGGCCCGCCGCACGCCTCATGAAACGGCGCCAGTGGGTTGCCGCTGACAGTCATTCGACAAGAGACAACGCGATGGCAAGAGACAGCGCGCTGGCCTAACGCAAGCTCATTGTCTCGCCTGTTTGCTTGCCTATTGTGCGCTGCAATGAACGCCGCCTCGTCCTTGCGTCTCGCCATCGCCGGCATGGTCGCCCTTGCGGTTGCCATGGGCATCGGCCGCTTCGTCTACACGCCCATCCTGCCCGGCATGATGGAAGAACTGCACCTGACGCCGGCCGATGCCGGTTGGATCGCATCCGCCAATTATCTCGGCTACCTCATCGGCGCGCTCGCCGCGGCCGGCGGCTGGGCGCATGGCCGAGAGCGCATGCTGATGTTCGCCGGCCTTGCCGCCAGCGCCGTGCTCGCGGCCCTCATGGGGCTCAATGAGACCATGGCCGCATTCCTCGTCATCCGCTTCCTCGCGGGCCTCGCCAGCGCCTTCGTCATGGTGTTCATGGCCTCGATCGTCTTCAGCCATCTGGCTGAGGCCGGCCGCGGCGATTTGCAGGCGCTGCACTTCGGTGGCGTCGGTCTCGGCATTGCCGCGTCCTCGGCGCTGCTGGCGATCCTCGTCTCCGAACACGCGGGCTGGGCCGCCGGCTGGCTCTGGTCCGGAGCGCTTTCGGCGGTTGGGCTGCTCGTCGTCATGCTGCTCGCCGGCTCGACCACGCCGGCCAATGTCGCCGACGGGCGCGAGCCGGCGCTGCCCAAGGACGGGTCCCTGGTGAAGATGATCGTCGCCTATGGGTTGTTCGGCTTCGGCTATGTGGTGACGGCCACCTTCCTGGTCGCCATCGTCCGTCAGGGCGGCGGCGGGCGCGTCTTCGAGGCCACCGTCTGGATGGTCGCCGGCCTGGCTGGCCTTCCCTCGACTTGGGCGTGGCAGAAGCTCGCCGGCCGGATAGGGCTCTATGCCGCTTATGCCGCGAGCTGCCTGGTCGAGGTGGTCGGCGTCACCGCCAGCGTCGTCGTCAGGGGCGCAGCCGGACCGTTGATTGCCGGCGTCCTGCTCGGCGGCACCTTCATCGCCCTCACGGCGCTGGGCATACAGATGGGCAGGCAGCTCGCGCCGCGGGCGCCGCGCCGCATCTTCGCGGTGATGACGGCAGCCTTCGGCCTTGGCCAGATCGTCGGCCCGATCGCCGCCGGCCTGCTTGCTCAGGCATCGGGCAATTACGTGCTTGCCTCGATCATGGCGGCGACGGCCTTGCTGCTCTCCGGCGTCATTGCCTGGTCGGCTGCGCCAAAATCGCCATGATTTGCGGCCTTGTTCGATGCCGGGCATCGGGCACGGGCATTTTCTTTCCCCCTAATGTGTGACCTTATGCCCGCCGAACAGCAACGCCGCTGATTTGCGGTCAGACCGAGGAAACCCGCCACAGTGTTCGTATCTTTTTTCCCGCAGCCGAAGCTCTTCTTCACCTCGGCCGCCGTCTGGAGCCTTGCGGCGATTCTGTTCTGGTTTTTCGGCGGCGAGCAACTGGGAGCCGTCTTAGGCTTCCCTCCCGCTGCGGCCGGCGCGCCGCCCATCATCGGTATCGCGGTGCTGTGGTCGAAGCCCTTCCTGTGGTTCTACATCTACTTCGCGGCCTGCGTGGCGGTCTTCTATGCGTTCTGGAGCTGGTATGCGCCGCATCCGTGGCAGAACTGGTCGATCCTGATGACCGCCGTCATCCTGTTCTTCATCTATTTCAACGTGCAGGTCTCCGTCGCGGTCAACAACTGGTATGGTCCTTTCTTCGACTACGTTCAGGGCCTGATGTCGGGAACGACAGCCTCGACCGACACCGAATTCTACAAGGGATTGGCCGACTTCTCCTGGCTGGCGCTGGTCGGCATGAACGTGCAGGTGATCAACGCCTTCATCGTCAGCCATTGGATCTTCCGCTGGCGAACCGCGATGAACAATTACTTCGTGGCCAACTGGAGCCGGCTGCGCCATATCGAGGGCGCCTCGCAGCGTATCCAGGAAGACACGATGCGTTTCTCGCAGATCATGGAGGACCTGGGCTCCAGCTTCGTCCAGTCGATCATGACCCTGATCGCCTTCCTGCCGGTGATGATCCAGCTTCAGGCGCACATCACCGAGCTGCCGATCATCGGCGCGGTGCCGCAGCCTCTGGTCGTTGCGGCTCTGGGCTGGTGCCTGTTCGGCACGGCCTCGGTGATGCTCGCAGGCATCAAGCTGCCGGGCCTCCAGTTCCGCAATCAGCGCGTCGAGGCGGCTTACCGCAAGGAACTTGTCTACGGCGAGGATCATCCCGATCGGGCGCAGCCGGCGACGACGGCGGAGCTGTTCACCAATGTGCGCCGCAACTACTTCAGGCTCTATTTCCACTACATCTATTTCAACGTCGTCCGGTACACGTACCTGCAGGCGGACAACATCTTCTCGCTGCTGATCCTCGGCCCATCGCTGGTCGCCCATAAGATCACCTTCGGCGCGCTCAACCAGATTTCGAATGCCTTCGGCAAGGTGACGAATTCGCTCCAGTTCCTGCTGAATTCCTGGTCGACCATCGTCGAACTGCAGTCGGTCCACAAGCGCCTGCGCGCCTTCGAGGCGACGCTCCAGGGCGAGCCGCTTCCGGACATCGACCGGCGCTATCTGGCTCGGCAGGGCGCTGAGGACCCGGCCTGATCTGGAACAACCCAGGAGAGCGTAAAGATAAGCGATCCGGCGGGCGGCTCAGCCGCCCGCGGTCGCCCGTGCCTAGCCGGCGCGCCGGCGCGCGACATAGTCGCGGAAACTGATGCACTCGACTTGCTGCATCACGCAGACCTCGCCGGCAAAGCGCTCCAGCGCGTTCCAGTAGGCGCCGTCGTTCATCAGCGTGAAGTGGAAGCCGAGCTCCAGCGGCAGGCGCTTGCCGTTGTACTGAGCCTCGAAAGCGGCGTGGAACGCCTGGTAGGCGCGGTCGGTGAATGCGTCCGCCATGGCCGGCTTCTCGGTGCCGTCCGAGTGGCGGACATAAAGATTGTAATCCATGGCGATCACCGGCTTCGCCTTCGGTCCCTCCGGGATGAGCGGCAGGGCAAAGCGGGTTGTCCCATTCAGGGTCGGCGGGACGGTCGGGCCTTTGGAGACACCGCTGGCGTCATATTGGAAGCCGGCCTCGGGCAGGGCTTCGTAAAGCGCCTTGCCGGTCGAGAGATAGGGCGCGCGGAACCCGACCAGCGCATGATGCGCGAAATCGTGCCAGTCGGCCGGCTCCTGGATGCCGTTGATCGCATAGGCGTTCTCGAAAATGCGCCGGACGGAGGCGAATTCGGCCAGCCAGTCCGCCTTGCTCCACGCCTTGCCGTCGAAATGGCCGCAGGCATGGCTACCGATGTCGTGACCCTCGGCCGCGGCCAGCCGGACCTGCTCCAGCCGGTCGGCCACGTCCTGTTTCGAGGCGCCGAAGCCGACATTGGATTTGCCGGCTGCCTTGCCGGGGCCGGCATAGTCCTGCCGCGTTTGTGGCGAGAGCAGGAACACGCAGGACAGGAAATAGGTGAAATGCGCGCCCGTGCGCTTTGCCAGCGCACGGCTGCGTTGCCACTGCGAGATCTCGCGGGCGGCATCGAACGAGATCAGCACCACCTGCTTGGGTCTGGCAGGCGAAACGATTGGCGATTTCGGCGGATCGGCGAAGGCCGCATTGGCTGAGGCGAGCGAGGCGAGACTGAATGCAAGGACGCGGTACGAACGAAGCATTGGCAACCTCTGGCGGGACGTCTCCGGCTGATCGGAAGCCGGCTATCGCGCAAATGTGGCGCGGTTGCGTTCAGGCAAGGGCTGTGGGCGCCCGGCATTCCAAGCCGATTTTCCGGTCCGCCCCCTTCCATGCCGACAAAATTTCGCTAAAACGCGGGCTCAAGAGGCGCCCCCTTCCGGGGCAGCAATGGTTTTGATTGATGTCGGACGACAGTTTTATCCGCGAAGTCAACGAAGAGATGCGTCGCGAGCAGGCGCAGAAGCTATGGGACCGTTTTGGCCCGGCCATTCTCGGCCTTGCCATCCTCATCGTGCTCGGCACCGCCGCTGTCGTCGGTTACCGTTACTGGGACGAAACCCGCGCCAACCGCTCCGGCGACGCCTTCTCGGCGGCCCTCAAGCTCGCCAATGACGGCAAAAACGACGAGGCGATCGCTGCGCTCGACCAGCTGGAGAAGGACGGCTACGGCGCCTATCCGCTGCTCGCCCGCATGCGCGCCGCGACCGTCAAGGCCGACAAGGGCGACGTCGACGGCGCGGTCAAGGATTTCGACGAGGTCGCCGCCGACAACGCCATTCCGGCCGGCATTCGCGACATCGCGCGGCTGAGGGCGGCGCTGCTGCTCGTCGACCATGGTTCCTACGCCGATGTCTCCAGCCGCATCGAGGCGCTCACCGCCGACACCAATCCGCTGCGCCACTCGGCGCGCGAGGCGCTCGGCCTTGCCGCCTGGAAGGATGGCAAGTCGGCGGACGCACTCAAACTGTTCGACCAGATCTCTTCGGATGAAGCCGCCCCGCGCAATGTGCGCCAGCGGGCGCAGCTGATGTCCGAGCTGATCCGCGGGTCGGGCAACGCGTCGTGATCCTGGATGGGCTTCAAAGTCGCCATCATCGGCCGGCCTAACGTCGGCAAATCGACTCTTTTCAATCGGCTGGTCGGAAAGAAGCTGGCGCTTGTCGACGACACGCCGGGCGTCACGCGCGACCGCCGCGTCCACGCCGCCAAGCTCTACGACCTTCACTTCGACGTCATCGATACCGCCGGCTTCGAGGATGCCGCCGCATCGACGCTGCCCGGCCGCATGCGTCAGCAGACCGAGATCGCCATCCGCGAAGCCGACCTCATCTTCTTCACCATCGATGCCAAGTCCGGCCTGCTGCCCGACGACCGCACCTTCGCCGACGTCGTGCGCAAATCGGGCAAGCCGGTCGTGCTCGTCGCCAACAAGGCCGAGGCGCGCGGCGCTCAAGGGGGCATGCTGGAGGCCTGGGAACTCGGCCTCGGCGAGCCGATCGCGGTTTCGGCCGAGCACGGCCAGGGCATGCCCGATCTGCGCGACGCGGTGATTGCGGCGCTTGGCGAGGAGCGCGCCTTCGGCGACGACGACGAAGACGGCAGCGACGAGATCGCCGCGAGCGAAGTGCTGATCGGCGAGGACATCGCCGACCCGGACGCTGAAGCATCCTATGACGACACCAAGCCGCTGCGCATCGCCGTCGTCGGCCGCCCGAACGCCGGCAAGTCGACGCTGATCAACGCGCTGATCGGCGAGGAGCGGCTGTTGACCGGTCCGGAAGCCGGCATCACGCGGGATTCGATCTCGGTCGACTGGGACTGGCGCGGCCGCCGCATAAAGCTGTTCGACACCGCCGGCATGCGCCGCAAGTCCAGGATCCATGAAAAGCTGGAAGTGCTCTCGGTGCAGGACGGCCTGCGCGCCATCCGTTTTGCCGAGATCGTCATCATCGTCCTCGACGCCACGATTCCCTTCGAGAAGCAGGACCTGCAGATCGCGGACCTGATCACCCGCGAGGGCAGGGCGCCGGTGATCGCCTTCAACAAATGGGACCTGATCGACAACCCGCAGGAATTGCTGGCCGAGCTGCGCGAGAAGACCGAGCGGCTCTTGCCGCAGGTGCGCGGCATCCAGGCGGTGACGGTCTCGGCCGAGACCGGGCGCGGCCTCGACAAGCTGATAGAAAGCGTCATCAAGACGCATAAGGTGTGGAACAGCCGCGTCTCGACCGGCAAGCTCAACCGCTGGCTGGAAGGCATCCTCGCCCATCATCCGCCGCCCGCCGTCGCCGGCCGCCGCCTGAAGATCAAATATGTCACCCAGGCCAAGACCCGCCCGCCGGGCTTCGTCGTCTCCTGCTCGCGGCCGGACGCGATGCCGCAATCCTACGTCCGCTATCTGACCAACAGCCTGCGCGAGGCCTTCGACATGCCGGGCGTGCCGATCCGCATGGCGTTGCGCACGTCGGACAATCCGTTTGCCGGCAGGGCGAAGAAGCGGTGAGGTCTATTCTCCGTCGCGGGTAAAATCCTCACAATGCTGGCGGGACAGCACCCCCCTCTGCCCTGCCGGGCATCTCCCCCGCAAGGGGGGAGATTGGCAGCTTCGGCGCGCCGCCGATCCTGCAACGTGGGAGAGTAGCGAAAGTCTGCGTGACGTCTGATCTCCCCCCTTGCGGGGGAGATGTCCGGCAGGACAGAGGGGGGTGTGACGGAACGCGACGCCGGGTACTTCGATCCGCAGCACTACCTGTCCGAAAAAGCTAAGCGACCTCTCGCAACCCATCGCGGGTTCGCGCTCCCTCAGGCAACGTCTCCATCGCCGCCTGCAGCAATATCTCGGCCAGCCGCGCCGCCACCGGATCGAGCTCGGCGTCCTTCTGGTGCAGATGCAGCGCCATCGTCGGCAGGACGGGAAGTCCCAGAATCCCCGGCGCAATTGCCCTGACATTGGCCGGCAGGCCGATATCGGTGCGGATCGTCAGGCCGAGGCCTGCCGCCACCGCCGCCCAGATGCCGCCGAGACTGGGGCTCGAGAAGGCCATGCGCCAGGGCATGCCCGCGCGGTCGAGCGTTTCGGTCGCCACGGTGCGCAAGAGGCACGGCGCCTCGAACACCACCAGCGGCAGCGGCTCACCCTTGCGCGGACCGGCCTCGATCGGCTTTGCCGGACCGATCCAGCGCGCCTGCACGTCGGCGACATGGCGGCTGTAGGGCAGCGTCATGCCGTCATGCCAGGCGAGCGCGATGTCGAGATTGCCTGACAGGACGCGCTCGGCCAGGTCGTGGCTGCGCCCGATCCGCGCTTCGATGCGGACCTTGGGATGGGCGCGGGCGAAGCGGCCGAGCACGTCCGGCAGCACGGCCTCGCCGAAATCCTCCTGCAGGCCGAGCCGCACCCAGCCTTCCAGTTCGATGTCTCGGATGGCGGAGGCCGCCTCGTCGTTGAGCTCGATCAGCCGCCGCGCATAGCCAAGCATCGTCTCGCCGGCTTCGGTGAGCGCCAGGCCGCGCCCCGCCTTGCGGAAAACCGGCGTGTCCGCCTGTTCTTCGAGCTTTTTCAATTGCGCGCTGACCGCGGACGTCGAGCGTCCCAGCCGCTCGGCCGCCTTGGCGAAGCTGCCCAGCTCCATGCCGGTGACGAACGTCCTGAGGACGTCGAGGTCGAAAGTGACGCGGCGCATGAGATTGTCCTGATTTTCAGGATTGTTGATCAAAAACTTCCTGATTTTATGGATAAAGCTATGGCGCTACATCCCGTCCGTCAAGCCGTCAGCCGGCCGTCACGGGAATGGAACCATGTCCGCCATCGTCACACGAAACGACTGCCAGCCGCCCGCGGGAGAAAGTGCCGGCAACCCTGCTCGCCGCGCCTTCGGTCCCAATCATCGCTGGAAGGTGCTGGGCATCGGCGTCGCCGCCAATGCCGGCTTCTCCGCCACCTTCTCCGGCATCCCGGCGACCGCGGTGGCGATGCGCCAGGGCTATCACCTCGACAATGCCGCGCTGGGTTTGGCGCTTGGGCTGCTCGGCCTCGGCGTGGCGCTCAGCGAGTTGCCCTGGGGCGTGCTCACCGATCGCTGGGGCGACCGCCGCGTGCTCCTGACCGGACTTGGCGCGACAGCCGCGTGGCTTCTCATCATGGCCATGCTTGTCGTGCCGACAAAAACGGCCATTCCAGGCGTCGCGCTGCTGTCGGCAAGCCTGCTCGTCGCCGGCCTGCTCGGCGGCAGCGTCAACGGCTCCAGCGGCCGCGCCATCATGGGCTGGTTCGGCGAGGGCGAGCGCGGCTTCGCCATGAGCATCCGGCAGACGGCGGTGCCGCTTGGCGGCGGGCTGGGCGCGCTCGTCCTGCCGTCCCTGGCGCTGGCCCTGGGCTTCACCGCGGTCTTCGGCCTGCTTGCGGCCGTCTCCGCTCTATCGGCCTGGTTTGCCTGGCGCTGGCTGCACGAGCCGCCGGGGGCAAGCGGCGGCCGCGCCGCCGCCGCGACAAGCGGCCCGGCACCCTTGCGCAACATCGAGGTATGGCGCATCTCGACCGCCATCGGCCTGCTCTGCTTCCCGCAGGTCGCGGTGCTGACCTTCGCCTCGGTCTTCCTGCACGACTTCGCCGGCATGGGCACCTTTGTGACCAGCGCCAGCCTCGCCGCCGTGCAGACCGGCGCAATGGTGATGCGTATCTGGAGCGGGCGCTTCACCGACCGGCACGGCAACCGCCGGCCGTTCCTGAAACTCTGCAGCGCGTTGAGCACGCTGGCATTCCTGGTGCTTTGGCTGTTGGTGATCGGCACCGCCGGAGCACCGTCGCTGGTGCCGCTGCTCCCGCTGATGGTCGTCGTTGCCGGCATATCCGTCTCCGCCTGGCATGGCGTCGCCTATACCGAACTTGCCACGCTTGCCGGTGCCGGCCATGTCGGCACCGCGCTCAGCCTGGCCAACAGCTTTGTGTTCGTCGGCTTCTGCGTGGTGCCGATCGCCATTCCGTGGCTGTTGGTGTTCTTCGCATGGCCGGGCGTGTGGCTCGCGGCCGCGATCTGCGCGGCGGCCGCCTGGCCGATCTTCCTGCGCCCGGCCTGATTCACCAGTCTGATTCCTCGCCGGCTTGCCGCCGAAACGGCAAGCCGGCTTTCCTCAAACATGAAAAGAACACGATCGATGTCGTTAACCCCGCATCAAGGTTAATGCTTCATTTTGACTCTCCGGGGTCAGTAGCGTTCTGGAGAGTTCAGTGCATCGACGCGTTTCATTGCGGCTTGCCGCCGCCGCCGCCGTTGCGAAAAAACGTTCCTTTCTTCCTCCTTTGGTGCTCGGGCTTGGCATTTGGATCGGCTTTCCGTCGGCCGTCGCCTATCAGGACATGGCAAGCCTGATCTCCGGCCTGGAATCGTCCGACACCCGCTGGAACGCCTATATCGAGAAATCCGCCGCCGGCTCGGTGCATGCCGCCGAAATGCCGTTTGTCGATTCCCTCACCACCGGCTCGCTCTCCGGTTCCGGCGTGAATTTGCCGGGGGTGGGCACCGTCGCCTTCCGCGGCAAGGGCAGCGCCGTGGGCGTGACGCCCGATGAGGATCGTGTCATGCGGGCCGACAAGAAGGGTCGCATCGTCAAGGTCTCGCCGGTCGCGCCGCCCAAGAATTTCAGCGCCGGCTCGATCTTCGAGCGCACCTCCTCGCTGCTTCGCCCCGCGATGGACAGCGGGCTGAAGCTCACCTTCGCCAAGCCTGGCATCAAGGGCAAGGAAATCCAGATCGCCCAGGCCTTCCATCTTCGCGAGGACAAGAAGCCGGATCCGGCGCTGCCGGCGGCACTTGTCGCCCTCGTCAACAACGACAAGCCGGATATCCTCGCCACCGCCTATGCCCAGTCCGCGCCCGACTATGCCAAGGCCTCGCCCTTCGAGGCGCTGCTGCAGGACGATCCGAACGATGGCCGCTTCATCCCGCCGATGGGCAAGGGCGACCATTCGTGGATCCAGAACCCGCTGCCCGCAAGCGTCTTCTCTCAGCCGGAACAGGCGTGCCTCGCCAAGGGCATCTATTTCGAAGCGCGCAGCGAGCCCGTGCGCGGCCAGGCGGCGGTCGCCCAGGTGATCCTCAACCGCGTCCGCAACCCCGCCTATCCCAAGACGATCTGCGGCGTCGTCTACCAGAACGACAACTGGTTCAACCGCTGCCAGTTCTCCTTTGCCTGCGACGGCAGGAAGAAGACCATCACCGACCAGGCCTCCTACAAGACCGCCCAGGAGGTCGCCATGGCGGTGACCGCCGGCAAGATCTTCATTCCCGAGGTCGGCTCATCGACGCATTACTACGCCAATTACGTCCATCCGGGCTGGGCGCGAGCCATGCACAAGATGACCAGGATCGGCCTGCATATCTTCTACCGCACCTATGGCGGCGGCTGGAGTTGAGCCGGCTGGCGGCCCGAGCTGAGCCGCCTTAACCACCGCTCCGGCTATCCTTCCTTCGACGCCCGGCAATGCCTCGGCGGACGCGCCTTGTTGCGCGGATTCGCGCCGAGTCCTCACGCGGCCGTGAAGGGCACGATGTCGCACCTCGATAAATCATTGATTTAACTACCAAAAATACATCGCTTGGAAGTTCGGTCCGTGGCTTGACGGGGGCGGACCCTCTAACTATGTTGCCGGCGACTTTAGAAGCGGACGGACGGCAATCGTCTGCCCGGGCAGGGGGGTTGCGATGGCCGACAAAACCGGGCCAGACGGAACCGGAGAAACCGGCCGCGGCAGGCAGCCAGAAGCCACCATCCGCGACGACGAACTTGAGCGCCGCCGGCGTAGTCTCGAAGCATCGCTTGCGACGAGACGCACGGACCGGTTCGAGGGGAAAGACGAAGCGAAAGCTGCGACCGGTTACGGTCAGGCGCTGAAACTGTCCAGCGAGTTCATCGCCGGAGTGGTGGTTGGCGTCGGCTTGGGCTGGATCATCGACCGCCTGGCGGGAACAGCGCCCTGGGGTCTGATCGTCGGCCTGTTGCTGGGCTTTGGCGCTGGTATACTCAATGTCCTGCGCTCGGCGGGACTTGCATCCGAATTCGGCCAGGGCGGCAAGCCGCGCGAGCCGAAAGAATGAAGTGGGGCGCCGCAGGGCGCCGAAGTGAACTTAAAAAGCCGGTTGTGGCTTTGACGGGGATTTAAAGTGGCTGCTGCTGACAAGGTCGATCCGATCCACCAGTTCCAGATCCATCCGATCATCCCGCTGCATATCGGCGGCTACGACGTCTCTTTCACCAACTCCTCCCTGTTCATGGTCGTGACGATCGTGCTGGCGTCGGCCTTCCTCTACATGAGCACGGCCAGCCGCGCGCTCATTCCGGGCCGCCTGCAGTCGGTGTCCGAGATGGCTTACGAATTCGTCGGCAACATGCTGCGCGACGCCGCCGGCAAGCAGGGCATGCAGTTCTTCCCGCTGGTGTTCTCGCTGTTCATGTTCGTGCTGGTCGCCAACCTGATCGGCCTGTTCCCCTATTTCTTCACCGTGACCAGCCACATCATCGTCACCTTCACGCTGGCAATCCTCGTCATCGGCACGGTCCTCGTCTACGGCTTCGCCAAGCACGGCTTCGGCTTCCTCAAGCTGTTCGTGCCGCAGGGCGTGCCGGGCTACCTTCTGCCGCTGGTGGTGGCGATCGAAATCATCTCCTTCGTCTCGCGTCCGGTCAGCCTCTCGGTTCGTCTTTTCGCCAACATGCTGGCCGGCCACATCACGCTCAAAGTGTTCTCGGGCTTCGTCGTCAGCCTGAGCGCGTTCGGCGCCGTCGGTATCGCCGGCTCGGTGCTGCCGCTTGCCATGGCGGTCGCGCTCTCCGCGCTCGAACTGCTGGTCGCTTTCCTGCAGGCCTATGTGTTCGCGGTGCTGACCTGCATGTATCTGAACGACGCGCTGCATCCGAGCCACTGATTTTCACCGGCGCCCCGGCGCCAGCTTACCCAACGTACCAACTGCAACGAATAGAGAAACCACAGGAGTTTTGAAATGGACGCAACTGCAGCAGCTGCTATCGGCGCTGGTATCGCCTGCATCGGCATGGGCGGCGCGGGCATCGGCCTCGGCAACATCTTCGGCAGCTACCTCTCGGGTGCGCTCCGCAACCCGTCGGCTGCCGACGGCCAGTTCGGCCGCCTGATCTTCGGCTTCGCCGTGACCGAAGCTCTGGGCATCTTCTCGCTCCTGATCGCTCTGCTCCTGGTCTTCAAGTAAGAGCCAGAGCTGACGAAAGGGGCCGCATGGTGCGGCCCCGTTCTAGGGACAGGGGAATGAGATGTTCGTGACATCTGCCTATGCGCAAGAAGCAGCGCCGGCCGCGGCCGAGGGCGATACGCATGCGGGCACCGCCGTGCCTGCCGCGGAGCATGAAACGTTCCCGCCGTTCGATGCCAAGACCTTCCCGTCGCAGATCCTGTGGCTGGTCATCACCTTCGGGCTCTTCTACCTGTTCCTGAAGCGGGTTGTGATGCCGCGTCTTGGCGGCATCATCGATGTCCGCAACGACCGCATCACCCAGGATCTCGACCATGCCGCAAGGCTGAAGGGCGAGGCGGACGCCGCGGTTGCCGCCTATGAGCAGGAACTGGCGGAGGCCAAGGCCAATGCCAACAAGATCGGCCAGCAGGCGAACGACGCCGCCAAGGCGCAAGCCGAGGGTACGCGCAAGAAGCTCGAGGCCGAGCTCGAGAAGAAGCTTGGCGAGGCCGAGGCGAGCATCGCCTCGATCAAGGCCAAGGCGATGAAGGAAGTCGGCACGATCGCCGAGGACACCACGTCGGCCATCGTCGAGGCGCTTGTCGGCGGCAAGACCGACAAGACCGAGATCGCGGCCGCGGTCAAATCCGCGAGCCGGTGAGGAGCGAGGATCATGGACGCCACATCACTCGCCACGCTTTGGGCAACCATTGCGATGCTCATCTTCTTGGGCGCTGTCGTCTACCTGAGGGTGCCGGGCATGCTCGCCAAGTCGCTCGACGCCCGCGCGGCCAAGATCAGCGGCGAGCTCGAGGAAGCGCGCAAGCTTCGTGAAGAGGCCCAGCAACTGCTCGGCCAGTATCAGCAGAAGCGCAGGGAAGCCGAGAAGGAGGCCGCCGACATCGTAGCCGCCGCCAAGCGCGAGGCTGAGCTGCTTGCTTCCGAAGCGGCCAAGAAGACCGAGGACTATGTCGCCCGGCGCACCGCGCTTGCCGAGCAGAAGATCAGCCAGGCCGAGCGCGAGGCCGTCAGCGAAGTGCGCGCCTCGGCCGTCGACATCGCCGTCGAGGCCGCCCGCGCGCTGCTCGCCGCCAAGGTCGACGTCAAGGCAGGCGCGGACCTGTTCAAGTCGGCGCTGGATGACGTCAAGGCCAAGCTGAACTGAGCTTGTTTCGAAGTTTCGAAGTCAAAAGCCGCCTGGCCAACCCGGCGGCTTTTTTGTTGTTTGAAAGGGAGCGTGGCGCCGAAGCTGCTAATCTCCCCCACAAGGGGCTACGCTATGCACACATTTCCGAGCAGCTGGTCTTTGGCGATAGCGTGCATGGCAGCTTGGCGCATGCATTGTTTAATGTAGCGCTGGTCGACCCCCACTCCGTCTCGGCTTCGCCGAGCCACCTCTCCCCCGATCGACGGGGTAGAGGAAGGCGCCAGCTTTTTGCCGTTAACGCTCGTCCGGCAAGGCACCCTTCCTTTCCCTCCGGAAGGGGGAACTGCGAAGCAGCGACGGATTGGGAGAACCACCTGGCAATCAAGCCTGCGCCGATCAGTCACGCCAGTGACAGAGGATGTCCGCAAGCCGTAACCACATTGAGGGAGATTAGCTAACTACTCCAGCCCGGCCAAGCTCTCTTCCTCAACCACCTCCGCCCCGCCCAGCCTGAACGGCGCGAACGAGGCCCGGTGCAGCCTTGCCACCGGCCCATGCATCTCGATCGCGGTCCGGTGCCGGACCGTCGCGTAGCCCATATGCACCTCGAAGCCGTAATGTTCGTGGTGTCCGCCGCAGCCGCACATCATGCGGTCGCGTATCACCTTGGCGACGATCGAGGCTGCGGCGATCGATTGCGAGCGCTGGTCGCCCTTGATGAGCGCCCGGCCTTCGCAGGCGAGACCTGGCGGAATGTCGCGGCCGTCGGCCAAAGCGAGCTTCGGCTGCAACGACAGGCCGGCGGCGGCGCGGCGCATCGCTTCGAGGCTGGCTTTCAGGATGTTGCTGTTGTCGATGCCTTCGGCGCTGATCGAGGCCATCGAGACGCTGAGCGCCGATCCCAGAATCTTGAGGAACAGCGCCTCGCGCTGCAAATGGGTGAGGCGTTTGGAATCGTCGAGGCCTTCCGGGATATTGGCGGGGTTGAGCACCACCGCAGCTGCCACCACCGGTCCGGCGAGCGGACCGCGCCCTGCCTCGTCCATGCCGGCGACTGGCCACAGCCCGTCGGCCATCGCCTTCGTCTCGATCGAGAAGTCGGGCTTCTCGACCATTTCAAAGAGAAGCGGAGAATCGGAACGCGCGCGAGCCATGGTGCGGTGAGGTTCGCATCGGCTCCGATTCTCCGCAAGTCCTTCCGGGTCGGATGGGGCGTCGGACCGGGAAGGCACCGTCTCACGGCCGGGGACAGTGGCCGGACGGGATTCTTGAAAAGGATGACAATTCCAGACGGAAAATCGCTTTGCCTGGAATTGCTTAGCGCCGGCCCGTCATGGCCGGCGCTGAGGTTAAAGCAGCATCAGCTGTTCGCCGGCGCCCGAACCTGCGACGAATTGGTCGGTGCGAAGCTGCCGCCGCTCGACATTGAGGCCGAGCCGCTTGGCGGCGATCTCGAAACGCCGGCCGATCTGCCAGGCATAGGGACCGGCGCCCTTCATGCGCTTGCCCCATTCGGAATCGTAGTCCTTGCCGTCGCGCATCGAGCGGATCAGCGACATCACATGCCGGTAGCGGTCGGGATAGTAGCGCAGCAGCCAATCCTTGAAGATCGGCGCCACTTCAAGCGGCAGGCGCAGGATGACGTATCCCGCCTCCCTTGCACCGGCGGCCCTGGCCGAATCGAGGATGCGTTCCATCTCCGGATCGTTGAGGCCCGGAACGATCGGCGCCACCATCACCGATGCCGGAATGCCGGCATCCGAAAGCTGCCTGATCGCCTCCAGCCGTTTCGTCGGCGTCGACGCGCGGGGCTCCATGGTTCTCGCCAGCATGCGGTCAAGCGTCGTCACCGACAGCGCCACCTTGGCAAGGCCGCGCTCGGCCATGCGCGACAGGATGTCGATGTCGCGCGTCACCAGCGCCGACTTGGTGACGATGCCGACCGGATGGCCGCGCGCCTCCAGCACTTCCAGGATCTCGCGCATGATGCGGTATTGCTTCTCGATCGGCTGGTAGGGATCGGTGTTGGTGCCGATGGCGATCGTGCGCGGCTGGTAGCCCGGTTTCGACAATTCCCTGTCCAGCATGCGCGCGGCATCCGGCTTGGCGAAAAGCTTCGATTCGAAATCGAGCCCCGGCGACAGGCCCATGAAGGCATGCGTCGGCCTAGCGAAGCAGTAGACGCAGCCATGCTCGCAGCCGCGATAGGGATTGATCGAACGGTCGAAGGAGATGTCCGGCGATTCGTTGCGGGTGATGATCGTGCGCGGCTTCTCGACCTGCACTTCCGTCTTGAACGGCGGCAGTTCCTCCAGCGAGTTCCAGCCGTCGTCGAACACATGCCGGCTGACCGGCTCGAACCGGCCCGACGGGTTGATGCCGGCCGAACGGCCGCGATTGCGGTCGGGCCGCACGCGCATGCCGGTCTGTTCGATCATCGCATTGGCCATCTCGGCCCTTCCTGCTCCGAAAGCAGCAATGTCGGCACGCACGATCTGTTCCATTTTCGCCCTCTCCCAGGGACTGTCGGCAGGCTGTCGAATCGCTCTGTTCATGAAACTATTCCTATTTTACCGAAGAGAACAAAGCAAGAACTTTTTCGGCGAAAAGCCGTAACTGGCGCAAGTCGCGGCTTTCCGCTATTCGGCTAAGGATGCTCAGCGTTCTCATCGAAACCCGCAACGACGAAGAGGGTCTTGCTCGCACGCTCGCCTCGCTGGTCGGCGGCGCGGTCGAGGGCGTGGTGCGCGACGTGATCGTCTGCGATCAGGGCTCGACCGACCAGACGCATCGGGTGGCCGAACATGCCGGCTGCCATTATGTGACCGGCGGGATCGGCGCCGGTATCGGCCAGGCCAAGGGCGATTGGCTGCTTTTTCTGGAACCCGGCGCGCGGCTTGCCGACGGATGGATCGACGAGGTGGTGGCGCACGCGGCGAAGCAAACCATGCCGGCGCGATTTTCACGTGCCCGGGCCGACCGCGCGCCTTTCCTGGCCCGCGTCTTTTCGGGCAACCGCGCGCTGGCCGAGGGTCTTGTCATCAGCAAGCGTCAGGCCTCGGCCCTGGCAAAGAGCGCGCGCGGCGCCGAGGCCCTGGCGCGCGGCCTTGCCGCCAGAAGGCTGAACGCCGAAATCTGGGTGGCTCCGCCGAAATGACGCAAGCTCCGCCTTCTCCCACAAGGATAGGGCAGCGCGGGGCCTGCCCAGTCAAATCCCCTTGATCTCAACCGGCATCCAAGCGCCGCGGCGCCTGGCGACACGCTGCTCGCGCGTTTCGGCATCGAACCGAACGGCGACCGGCTGGCGGGAGAACAACTCGCGATCGTCAAGCGCGTTGACGATGACGATCGCTCTCGCATCGTCACCCTCGCCGGCGATTGCCGCGACATAGACGCCGCACTCGCGGCAGACGAGATAGTCGGCGGTGCGCAGGCCGAAGCGGTAGACCTGCAGCCGTGCCTTGTCTTCGACTGAGATGCTCAGGCGTCCGTTCGGATCGGCGGCCGCGCGCGAGCCATGCCGGGTGCAGAACGAGCACTGGCAGGCGCGAATTTCCAGTCCGGCCGGATCGAGCGCGGTGGAGAAGCTCAGGCGGATGTTGCCGCAATGGCATCCGCCGCTGTGAACGGTCATGGCAGATTGTCCCTTGTTCGCAGCACAAGGTACTTTGCCGGTCGCGGCTTCGGAATGGCTGCTCGTAGGCGAGAGCGCCACTCCACCTGCAAACCGGATGTCGGTCGGGATGCTTTGCCTTTAGTTATGCACCAGTCTTGCCGCCGCGCCTGAGATGCTCGTCCAGCCGCGGCATGATCTCGACGAAGTTGCAGGGCATGTGCCGGTAGTCGAGCTGCGCCTTGATGATGCCGTCCCAGGCGTCCTTGCAGGCGCCGGGCGAGCCCGGCAGCACGAAGACGAAGGTGGCGTTGACGACGCCGCCGGTCGCTCGGCTCTGGATCGTCGAAGTGCCGATCTTGTCATAGGAGATGCGGTGGAAGACTTCCGAAAAGCCGTCCATGCGCTTTTCGAAGATCGGCTCCAGCGCTTCCGGCGTCACGTCGCGGCCGGTGAAGCCGGTGCCGCCGGTGGTGATGACGACATCGATGTTTTCGTCCTTCGACCAGCCGAGAACCTTGTCGCGGATATTCTCGCGGTCGTCGGTGACGATGTCGCGGGCGGCAAGCGTATGGCCGGCTTCCGTGATGCGGTCGGCCAGCGTCTGGCCGGACTTGTCGTCGGCAAGGCTGCGCGTATCGGAAACCGTCAGCACGGCGATGCGCACCGGAATGAAGGGCCGGCTCTCGTCAAGCTTCGCCATCGGTCACCTCCATGCTGCGCGTCGCGGCGACGAACCAGTCGGGATGGCGCGCGCGGATCTCGATCGCCGCGCGCTTGGCGACATTGCCGGTCTCGAACAGGCCGAAACACGTGGCGCCCGAGCCGGACATGCGCACGAAAGCTGCGTCGGCGCGCTTGAGCGCCTTCAGCGCCTCGCCGATCGCCGGCTGGATCGAGCGGGCAGGTGCCTCGAGATCGTTGCGCGTCGTCTCCAGCCAGTTGCGGACGGCGTGGAAGTCGAGGCGCTTCGGCAGCGGCGGCAGCGCCTCGTTGTCGCGGCTGGACAGCGCCTTGAACACGTCGGGCGTCAAGACGGCGACGCCCGGATTGACCAGGACCAGGCCGAGTGCCGGAAATGCGGAGAGCGGTGACACCTCATCGCCGATGCCGCGTGCGACCAGCGGTTTTGACGTCAGGCACATCGGCAGGTCGGCGCCGAGCGATAGGCCGATCCGCGCCAGCGAATTGTCGTCGATATCGAGCTTCCAAAGCCGCGCAAGGCTGTTGAGCGCCGCCGCCGCGTCGCTGGAGCCGCCGCCGACGCCGGACGCGATCGGCAGGTTCTTCTCCAGCTTGATGGCAACCGGCGGCGCATGCTGCGCGCCGGCTTCCCGGCGCAAGGCATCGCGCGCCTTCACCACCAGATTGTCGCCGTCGAGCGGCAGGCCGGCGGCATAACGGCCGGATACCGAGAACTCGTCGTGCTCCGCCGGCTCGATCTCGAGCCGGTCGCCGAAGCGGGTGAAGACGGCAAGGCTGTCGATGAGATGGTAGCCGTCGGCGCGCCGTCCGGTGACATGCAGCGCCAGGTTGATCTTGGCCGGCGCAAGCCATGTCCGGACCTCTGCGCCGGGCTCGAGAATGTTGGCTGCTGGCGAGATGGGATCAGTCCTTGGCGAGACGGTATTCGCCGGTCTTGGGATCCTTGACCAGTGTGCCCATCGTGCCGTTCGCCGCCTGTTTCTCGGTCCGCCGGATTTTTGCCGTCACGCGCTCGGCTTCGCGCACGAAAGCGCGGTAACCAAAGTAAGCGGCGGCGCCGACAACGGCGAAGAAAATGATCTGCGGCATCTCTAAAACTCCTCCCGCGTCCTCGCGGCAAGGCCGGTCGAATGGGTCGGTCAAGCAGCCATGCTAGCCGCATTCATGGCTTTTTCAAAGCCCGAAGCGCGCCCATAGCGCGCGCTCTTCCGCCGCATCGAGGACGCCGCTGGCGGCCGCCGCCGCGATATCCGGCGCCGAAACACGCGAGCCAAACAGGCCAAATCGACCGAAAAGCCCGCGCGGCGCGGTGATCAACTTGAGCTGCGTCTTGTCGCCGAAACGCGTCCTGAGCACACCGCGCATATCGCCCAGCGCATCGACAAGGCCGAGCTCGAGGCCTCGCTTGGCGGTCCAGAACAGGCCGGTGAACAGGTCCGGGTCGTCCTTCAGCTTGCTGCCGCGCCGCTCCTTGACGAGGTCGATGAAGGTCTCGTGCACGTCGAGCTGCAGTGCCTTCAGCCGCTCGACGTCTTCCTTCTTTTCCGGTTTGAACGGATCGAGCACGGCCTTGTTCTGCCCGGCGGTGTGGACACGCCGCTCGACGCCGATCTTCTTCATCAACTCGGGGAAACCGAACGAGGCCGAGACCACGCCGATCGAGCCGACGATCGACGACGGGTCGGCGAAGATCTCGTCGCCGGCAATCGCGATCATGTAGCCGCCGGAAGCCGCCACGTCCTCGACGAAGACCAGCACCTTCTTGTCCTTTTCCACCGCCAGGTCGCGGATGCGCTTGAAGATCAGCCGCGACTGCACCGGTGAGCCGCCCGGCGAATTGATCGAGATGGCAACCGCCGGCGCATCGAAGCTGAATGCCTTTTCGATGACGCCGGCCGTCGAGGCGAGGGACAGGCTCGGCCGGAATTGGCCGCCGCCCGCCATGATGGCGCCTTGCAGCCGGATGACCGGAATGGTGACGGCTGTCGAGCGCCAGGATTTCGGCAGCAGGCGGTTGAAGAGGCGTTTCACGAAGGAATGTCTCCGGTCGATTTGCAAAGCAGCAAGATGAGATCAGGTCGGTTGGTCTGTTTCACGGGCGTCAGCTTGCTTTGGGCATGTAGGAATTCGCTGGCCAACGGCAATGCCGCATCGCCAGCCAGTGCATGTCGCGCAAAAGTGTGCAGCGGTTTTGCGAAAAAGACATGCATAAAACAAAACCTGAAGCGCGTCGCTAGAATCCATTTCAACGCGACGCGCTTCAAGGATCAATCGCCGAACAGCGATGCCAGGCCGTTATTGATCATTTCCGTCCGCTCCGCCGGCGCGTTGCCCGATGGTCCGTGCAAGGTGAGCGGCGGGCGGATCGACAGTTTTCCACGCGCGCCGAGCACCGCCCTGACGACGATGCGGATCGCCGCCGCGTCCGGCCGCGGATGCACGCACAGCATCTCGGCATCGCCGAAGCGCCCCTCGATCGCATCGAGGATGGCGACCAATTGCTCGGGCCGGGCGATGAGGGCCAGGCCGCCGCGCGGCCTGGCGACGGCGGCGGCGCTCCTGATCCAGCGCTCGAACAGCCCGTCCTCGACGACATGCGCCTCCCTGCGCAGCGCATTGGGGGTGGCACGATCCTCGGCGGCGTTGAACGGCGGGTTCATGATGACGAAATCGAACTGGTTGTCGGCAAGGCCGGCTTCAGCACGCGCCCGGCCGGCCAGCGTGACGTCGGCCGCCAGCACCGAAGCGCGGTCGCCGAGATGGGCATTGCCGGGATGCGAAAGCGTGGCGGCGGCGAACCCGGCCATTTCGGCCGAGCGTTCGACGAGCACTGCCTGCGCCGCCGGGCAGCGCGACAGCACGGCAAGGGCCGCCGCGCCGGCGCCCGCGCCGAAATCGGCGAGCCGGCCGGAAAAGCCGGACGGCACGGCGGCCGCCAGCATCATGGCGTCCATGCCGGCGCGATGACCGCCCCGGCTCGGCTGCACCAGCCAGAAGCGCCCGCGATGGAAGGCATCGACTGTGTGCGCCGGCGTATCCGGGACGGGGGCGGTGCTGGCTGCCATTATTTTTTGCGGATCTCGTTCTCGATGCCGGCATCCTTGAGGATGCGGCGCGCCGCATCGACCTTCTCGGCATCGACCATCACCCGCCGCGGCAGGATGCCGAGCGAGCCGTCGAGCACGCTCATATTCTGGTCGGCGACGAAACAGGCGATGCCGGCGTCGCGCATCAGCGATTCGACAAAGGAGATCACGACAGCGTCGTTGGTGCGGACAAGCTCGATCATGGAACGAAAGTCGCAGGTTGCGGCGTTCCTGTAAACGTGCGGATAGACACACCGTCGGCGAAGCCGCGCCAATTCGCCTCTTGCCGTGCCCGGTTGTGCCGCCCTAGAGTCGGAGCGGGATTAAGGGTGCCGTCGTGCGCGTTAACTCGTGCGCGTTGAAGAGACGGGAGTTGTCGTGGTGGGTGTCGTTCTCAACATCGAAGGCAAGCGGGAACCCGCTTCCATCAAGGATTTGATCGATCTGACGGCGGCCGACATGGGGCGGGTCAACGAGCTGATCCTGTCCAAGGCCGGCTCCGACGTCGAGATGATCCCGGAGATCGCCAACCACCTGATCTCGTCCGGCGGCAAGCGGCTGCGGCCCATGCTCACGCTCGCCGCCGCGCAGATGTTCGGCTATTCCGGCGAAGGCCATGTCAAGCTCGCCACGGCGGTCGAGTTCATGCACACCGCGACGCTTCTGCATGACGACGTGGTCGACGAGAGCGCGCTGCGCCGCGGCAAGAAGACGGCGCGCATGATCTGGGGCAACCAGGCGAGCGTGCTCGTCGGCGATTTCCTGCTCGGCCAGGCGTTTCGCATGATGGTCGAGGTCGGTTCGCTGGAGGCGCTGGACATCCTGTCGGCCGCGGCCTCCATCATCGCCGAGGGCGAGGTCATGCAGCTTGCCGCCGCGAAGAACCTCGAGACCACCGAGGATGAGCATTTCGCCGTCATCAAGGCCAAGACCGCGGCGCTGTTTTCGGCCGCCGCGGAAGTCGGGCCGGTCATCGCCCAGGCCTCGCGCACCGATCGCGCCGCGCTTCGCTCTTACGGCATGAATCTGGGCCTGGCCTTCCAGCTCATCGACGACGCGCTGGATTATGGCGGCTCGAGCAAGGATCTCGGCAAGAATGTCGGCGACGATTTCCGCGAGGGCAAGGTGACGCTGCCGGTGATCCTCGCCTACCGGCGCGGCACCAAGGCCGAGCGCACCTTCTGGAAGCGCGCCATCGAGGACAATGTCGCCGACGATGCCGGGCTCGAAAAGGCGATCGGCCTGATGACCCGCCACGGCGCCATCGCCGACACGATCGGCCGCGCCCGCCATTTCGGCGAGATCGCCCGCGACGCGCTGGCGCCGCTGGAAGCGACGCCGCAGAAGTCGGCTTTGATCGACGTCATCGACTTCTGCATCAGCCGCGTCAACTGAGCCGGTCTGTCTTCTCGGGACTTGCCTGGCATCCGCCGGGCAGGGCGCCTGTGAATCGCGCGCCGGCCGTCTCGACAAAGGGCGGTCCGGCAAATTATCTATAAAATATGGCCAGCACAGAAGACACAATCGCCGTCCGCATCAGCAAGGAACTGGCGGACCGCATCATTTCGGGCGCCATCGAGCCCGGCTCGCGGCTGCGCCAGGACCATGTCGCGGAGGAATTCAACACCAGCCATGTCCCGGTGCGCGAGGCTTTTCGCCGCCTCGAGGCGCAAGGTTTGGCGATCAGCGAGCCGCGCCGCGGCGTGCGCGTGGCTTCTTTCGATCTCGGCGAGGTCAGGGAAGTGGCCGAGATGCGGGCCGCGCTCGAAGTGCTGGCGCTGCGTCATGCCGCGCCGCATCTGACGGCGTCGATCCTCGACCTGGCCGAGGAGGCGACCAAGGCCGGCGACAAGTCCGGCGACGTGCGCTCCTGGGAAGAGGCCAATCGCACCTTCCACCGGCTGATCCTGGCGCCCTGCAACATGCCGCGCCTGCTCTCCACCATCGACGACCTGCATGCGGCGAGCGCGCGCTTCCTGTTCGCGGCCTGGCGCTCGGAATGGGAAATCCGCACCGACCAGGATCACCGCGCGATCCTGAGCGCGCTGAGACAAGGCAACACCGAATCGGCCGCAGCGACCCTCGGGCGGCACGTGCAATGGATCGGCCAGAAGCCGGTCAAGACCGCCTCCGGCAGAACGCGAGACGCCTTCGCCATCGTGGGGTAGGTTCGGTGATTGGCGATGGGCCGAGGCCGCTCAGCTTCGTCATTCCGGGGTCTGCGCGCGTCGCTTCGCTCCCTTGCTCCGCCCTGGAATGACGAGTTCGAGGGCAGGCGCTTGCCATTCGTTTCAAAATATGGATTCAATAATAGATGAAGTTCAAAAATTATCTATAATTTCACGCAAGCCAAGGAAGACACCGTGACCAACGCAGCCGTTTCGGCCCAAAAACCCTCCTTCAGCCCAGTGCGGCTGCACAGCCGTTCGCTCGCCTGGCAGATCGGCGCCGTCATGCTTGGCTCGCTGTTCCTGGCGCTGTCCTCCTATATCGAGGTGCCGATGGTGCCGGTGCCGGTGACCATGCAGACTTTCGCCGTCACCCTGGTCGGCGCGCTCTACGGCTGGCGCTTCGGCGCGCTCACCATTGCCGCCTGGCTGGTCGAAGGCGCGGCAGGATTTCCCGTGCTGGCGGGCGGGGCGGCCGGCATTCAGCATTTCGTCGGTCCGACCGGCGGCTATCTCTTCGCCTTCCCGGTCGTCGGCGCCGTTGTCGGTTGGCTGGCCGAACGCGGCTGGAACGGCAACCGCGTCATGCTGGCCTTCGCCGCCATGCTCATCGGCAACTTGCTTTGCCTGGTTCTCGGCACCGCCTGGCTCGCCGTCATGATCGGCGCCGAGAAGGCCATCACCTTCGGCTTCCTGCCCTTCATTGTCGGCGGCCTGCTCAAGTCGGCGCTGGGCGCGGCGACGCTGAAGCTCTTTTCCACCTATCGGGCGGAACAGCGCGACCGCTCGTCCGGGACGCGATGACCGTCAGGCTGCGCGCCCATCACCTGCTCTGCCTGCTGACCTATGTCGGCAAGGGCTACTCGCCGGCCTTCACCGCCAACTACGACAAGGTGGTGAAGCGGCTGGGCGAGGGCGAGGGGGTGGTGATCGTTTCCGGTCCGGACGACATCTGCGCACCGCTGCTCGGCGAACCGGAGCCGCATTGCCTGCGCCAAAGCGCCGCTGAGCGGGACGGGCTCGCCGCGCGCGACGTGGGGGCTTTCCTCGGCCAGCCGATCGAGGACGGCGACCGGTTGGTGCTGGATGCTTCCAGGCTGGCAGGGATGCGCAAGGCTTTTTCCGGCGGCCTGACGCGCCAGGCGTGCTCGGGCTGCGAATGGTCCGGCCTGTGCGACGCGGTTGCCGCCGGCGGATTCAGCGACACGCGTCTTTAGAGCATGATCCCGAAAAGTGGGCCGCGGTTTTCGGAAAAGATCATGCTCCAACAAAAGAACTGGATCAGGATGGCGATTCAACGCAACGTCATCCTGATCCAGGCAGCCCGATGCCGGCATATGGGCATCCCGGGCCTCCGCGCGGGATTTTTCGGTGGCGCGGCATCGTTTTTTAAGCCGGATGATTGCATTGTGATTCGCTTGGCGATTGAAGCCCGACCCCAAAAAGGCCATGCTTTGACCCGAAAAGATCGAGTCTGTGGGCGGTCCTCCAAGGGCGGGATCGCATCTGGCTGAAAGGGATACGATGCGGCAAGGACGTGCGCGCTGGCTGACGAGGCTGGCATTTTTGACCGGTGTGGCGCTTTGGGTGCTGCCGGTCCAAGCCAAGGAAGATGCCCAACCGCTCCAGATCACGTCTTTCTCGGGCGCGTATCTCGCGGCTCATATCGCAGAAAGCGACAACGACCTCGACGACGCGATCGCTTATTACAAGCAGGCGCTGGCCTTTGCGCCGGACGACAAGGATCTGCAGCAGAGCTTGATGCTGGCTCTGGTCGCGCAAGGCCGCTTCGAGGAATCGCTGGTCTACGCAGACAAGCTGAAGGAAGTGCCGGATGTCGAGCGCTTCTCGCGCCTCGCGTTGGCCATCGATTCCTTCCACAAGAAGGACTACGCCAAGGCGCAGTACTGGTTGAAGCTCTCGCTCGAATCCGATCTCGACCGGCTGCTTTCCGGCGTGATGGACGGCTGGGCCAAGGAAGGCGCCGGCAACGCGTCCGAGGCCATGGATTCCGTTGACAAGCTCAAGGGCCCGGACTGGTTCGGCCTGTTCAAATCGTTCCACCGCGCGCTGATCGCCGACGCCGCCGGCCTGAACGACAAGGCCGATGAACTCTACGCCGCCACCCTGGCCGACACCACGGCCGGCGGCTCCGCGCCCGAAACCTGGATGCGCAATGCGCAGGCCTATGCCTCCTTCCTCGTCCGCAAGGGCGACAAGTCGAAGGCGCTGGCGGTGTTGAACCAGGCCGAGGCCTTCGCGCCGGGCAAGCTCGAAATTACCACGCTGCGTGACCGCATCGCCAAGGGCGACAAGATCGAGCCGCTGGTGGCCGGCCCGGCCGACGGCGCGTCCGAAATCCTGCTCGACCTTGCCACCGCGCTCAACCGCGGCGGCGGCGAACCTTTCGTGCGCCTCTATTTGCAATATGCGCTGGCGCTGAAGCCGGACAGCGACGCGGCCCTGGTGCAGCTTGCCGCCGTTGCCGAGCAGCTCAAGGACGGCGAAGGCGCGGTCGCGCTATACCGCCGTATTCCGGCGTCCTCGCCGCTCAAAGAGCTCTCCGACCTGCAGATCGGCCTCAACCTTGCCGATCTCGACAAGCATGACGAAGCGATTTCCCACCTCAAGGCCTATCTCGACAAGCATCCGGAGGACATGCGCGCCTATCTGGCGCTTGGCGGCGTCTATGGCTCGAAGGAAGATTTCCGCTCGGCCGCCAATCTCTACGACAAGGCCGTCGAGCAGCTGAAGACGCCGACCGCCGCCAACTGGAACATCTTCTACCAGCGCGGCATCGCTTATGAGCGGCTGAAGGAATGGCCGAAGGCGGAACCGAACTTCCGCAAGGCGCTGGAGCTGCAGCCCGACCAGCCGCAGGTCATGAACTATCTCGGCTATTCCTGGGTCGACATGAACATGAACCTCAAGGAAGGCCTGGCGATGATCCAGAAGGCCGTGGATCTGCGGCCAAACGACGGCTACATCGTCGATTCGCTTGGTTGGGCCTATTTCCGCATGGGTCGCTTCGACGACGCCGTGCGCGAGATGGAGCGCGCCGTCTCGCTGAAGCCGGAGGATCCGGTCCTCAACGACCATCTCGGCGACGCCTACTGGCGCGTTGGCCGCAAGCTCGAGGCCACCTATCAGTGGACCCAGGCGCGTGACCTGAAGCCGGATCCGGATGTCCTTGCCACCTTGCAGCAGAAGCTGCTCAAGGGCCTGCCGCCGATCGAATCCAATACCGCGCAGGAAACCCCGAAGGTGAAGCCGGAGCCGACGCCCGCGCCGAAAGGCTGAGGACTTTGCTCGACGTTCAAGACTGCGGGGCTCGTTGAGCCCCGTTTTCGTTTGGGCTTGGCGTCTGCCGAGTTTAAGCCGTTGGCAGGTGGCATGCTTTGGAGATTGGCCGAAACGGCCACTCTGTCGTCATCGACGGGCGGAGCAAGGAGCGAAGCGACGCGCGCAGACCCGAGGATCCATTCCGTGACTTCCGAGCGCTGCCGCGGTGCAGAATTCTGCTCCGCTGCATTCCTTGATCAGGGTCGCGGAATGGATTCCAGCGTCTGCGCGACGCCGCTTCGCGGCTGCTCCGCCCCGGAATGACGAGGTTGGGAGGCTTCAGCCAATCCTCAGCGTTTGTGCCGATTTCACGGAAGTGACCGGCCAAAATCTTGCCCGTCGACAAATGGCGACTTTCAAAATCCCTGTGTCGAGAAACTAGAACATCTTTCTGTAGACGACGAATCCGGACTTCTCGCCGACCTTGTCGTAGAGTTGCATCGCCGTGTGGTTCGTCTCATGCGTCAGCCAGTAGACGCGGTTCGCGCCCGCCTGCCTGGCGCGTTCGTAGACGCCCTCGATCAGCGCCCGGCCGACGCCTTGGCCGCGCGCGGCTTGCGTGGTGAAGAGATCCTGCAAATAGCAGCTCGGCGCGATCGATGTCGTCGAGCGATGATAGAGATAGTGCACGAGACCGAGCAGGTTCCCCTCGCGCTCGGCCACCAGCGCATGCACCGGCTCATAGGCGTCGAAGAAACGCGACCAGGTCATCTGGGTGATCTCGCCGGCAAGCGCCGTCGGGCCGGAGCGCCCGTAAAACGCGTTGTAGCCATCCCACAGTGGCAGCCACCGCTCGTAATCCTGCCTCGTGACGGGGCGGACGGTGAGTTGACCGGACATGGCGAAACCTTTGTCGTTGAACCAACGGAGCAAACAGTGGCCGCTGCTCGACAGCAATGGGCCAGCCCGCCGCAATGCTTTCCACTTGCGGGACGCGAGCCGCCGCCTTGACGCTTGCCGGCCCGGCAACTAGGGAAGCGTCATCCCGCGCTTTCCGAGGCCGCCTTGACCATCGAGATCCCCGCCCATATGCATCCCAGCCGCTCCTTCCAGGGGCTGATCCTGACCTTGCACAATTACTGGGCGGACTATGGTTGCCTCATCCTGCAGCCCTACGACATGGAAGTCGGCGCCGGCACCTTCCACCCGGCCACCACCTTGCGCGCGCTGGGCCCCTTGCGCTGGAACGCCGCTTACGTGCAGCCCTCGCGCCGGCCGAAGGACGGCCGCTATGGCGAAAACCCGAACCGCCTGCAGCATTATTACCAGTATCAGGTGATCCTGAAACCCAATCCGCCGAACCTGCAGGAACTCTATCTCGGCTCGCTCGAGGCGATCGGCGTCGATCCGCTGCTGCATGACATCCGCTTCGTCGAGGACGACTGGGAAAGCCCGACGCTGGGCGCCTGGGGGCTCGGCTGGGAATGCTGGTGCGACGGCATGGAAGTTTCGCAGTTCACCTATTTCCAGCAGGTCTGCGGCATCGAATGCGCGCCGGTGGCGGGCGAGCTGACTTACGGCCTGGAGCGGCTCGCCATGTATGTCCAGGGCGTCGACAATGTCTACGACCTGAACTTCAACGGCCGCGAAGGCGCCGAGAAGGTCACTTACGGCGACGTCTTCCTGCAGGCCGAGCAGGAATATTCGCGCCACAATTTCGAATTCGCCAACACCGCGATGCTGCTGAGACACTTCGAGGACGCCGAGGCCGAGTGCAAGGCGCTGCTCGATGCCGGCACGCCCAAGCCGAGCGACAATCTGGCGATGCACCGCATGGTCTTTCCGGCCTACGACCAATGCATCAAGGCGAGCCACGTCTTCAACCTGCTCGACGCGCGCGGCGTGATCTCGGTCACCGAGCGGCAAAGCTACATCCTGCGCGTGCGCAATCTGGCAAAGGCGTGCGGCGAGGCGTTCCTGAAGACGCGGGCGGGCGGGCTGGCGGCGGCTTAAGCCGACACGGCTTTCACGGTCTCGGCGGCGGCGGCGCCCGGCAACGCGATCTGCGCCGTTGCGCCGTCGATCGTGCGCATGGCCTGCCTGACCCCCGGCATCGTGATCGTGCCATGCGCCTGGGCGGCGAAGCAGGCGCTGAGCGCCAGGATCTGCAGGGTTCTCGATGCCGTCTTCATCGTCGTTCAGCCAATAGGTCTCCGCCTGAGCGTTTGTCGCTTCAGCGCAGCGTTCGGTTCATGGGAAGTTCTGCTCCAAGGACGGGTGGGCCGGCGCCAACCCGACAGTGGGTGGCAAAATTCCGCGAAATCGATCGAGGAGGCGGTCTGCTTGCGGGGTGACAGCGGCCGGCCGAGTTGCTATGCGCTCTTACCTCCCCCTTGATGGGGGAGGTCGCCGCGAAGCGGCGGGTGGGGGTGACTGGCGCTTCCCTATGCCAAAACTTGACCGTTTCAAGTTGCAGTCAGCACGAAGGCTCCGCGCCTCGATGACCGACGAAGAACGGCTGCTCTGGCGGCACCTGTGGCGCATTCCGGTCGAAGGGACACACTTCCGCCGACAGGCGTCAGTCGGCGCCTACTATCCAGATTTCATCTCGCATCGGCTGAAGCTGATTGTCGAAGTGGACGGCGCCCACCACAGCGCTGACGATCAGCTGCGCCGTGATGAAGTTCGAACACGATGGTTTGAAAGCCAAGGCTATCGCGTCGTCCGCTTCTGGAACCATGAGATAAAAAACGAACTGGATTCTGTGCTCGATACAATTTATGCGGCGGTGGAAGAACGGAAATCACACCTGCATCTGCGCGATGGTGCCGAAGGTATTGGCGGCTGAGAGGCCGCCACCCCGCCCCGGCGCTACGCGCCGACCCTCCCCATCAAGGGGAGGGTGGGGAGCTTAACTATGCCCGATCTGCTCTTGGAACTTCGCTCCGAGGAAATCCCCGCCCGCATGCAGCGCAAGGCGGCCGGCGACCTCAGGAAGATGCTGGCCGACGGTCTGGTCGAGGCGGGTCTGACCTATGAGGCGGCGCGTGAATATTGGACGCCGCGGCGCCTGGCGCTCGACATAAGGGGCCTGACCGCGCGTTCGAAGGACATCCGCGAGGAGATCAAGGGGCCGTCGACCACGGCGCCCGAGCAGGCGGTGCAGGGCTTCCTGCGCAAGGCCGGCCTGTCATCGATCGCCGAGGCGCATGTCCATTCCGACCCGAAGAAGGGCGACTTCTACGTCGCCCACATCGCGAAGCCGGGCAGGGCAGCCGAAGAAATCATCGCCGAGCTGGTGCCGGGCATCATCCGGAACTTCCCCTGGCCGAAATCGATGCGCTGGGGGCCGGCCTCGGCAAAACCCGGCTCGCTGCGCTGGGTGCGGCCGCTGCAGTCGATCGTCTGCACCTTCGGCCCGGAGACCGAGGAACCGGTCGTCGTCGATTTCGAGATCGACGGCATCCGCTCAGGCAACGTCACCTACGGCCATCGCTTCCATGCGCCGGGCCCGATCACCGTGCGCCGCTTCGACGACTATGTGGCGAAGTTGGAGGCGGCCAAGGTGGTGCTCGACGCCGACCGGCGCAAGGAGATCATTCTGGCAGACGCCCGCAACATCGCCTTCGCCAACGGCCTCGATTTGGTCGAGGACGAGGGCCTGCTGGAAGAAGTCTCCGGCCTGGTCGAATGGCCGGTCGTGCTGATGGGCGAGTTCGAGCAGGATTTCCTCGCCATTCCGGGCGAAGTCATCCGCCTCACCATCCGCGCCAACCAGAAGTGTTTTGTCACCCGGCCGCAGGGCGCGGCCGACGATCTGTCCAACCGCTTCATTCTTATCGCCAACATCGAGGCGAAGGATGGCGGCAAGGAGATCGCCTACGGCAACGGCAAGGTGGTGCGCGCGCGTCTGTCCGACGCGCTCTATTTCTGGAAGACCGATCAGGGTGACCTGCCGGACCTCGACCAACTCGGGGAATCGGCGGCGAAGTTCGACCTGGATTTGAAGGAGCCGCTGGACCAGCGCATGGCGCGCCTCGACCACCTCAACGTGACCTTCCATGCCAAGCTCGGCACGCAGGGCCAGCGCGTCGAGAGGATCAGGCGGCTGGCGGAAGAACTGGCGCCGGTCGTCGGCGGCGCGGATGCCGCGCTCGTCGCCCGCGCGTCGGTGCTCGCCAAGGCCGATCTGCAGACCGAAGTGGTCGGCGAGTTCTCGGAATTGCAGGGCGCCATGGGCCGTAAATACGCGCTGCTGCAGGGTGAAAATCCCTCGGTGGCTGCGGCTATAGAGGAGCACTACAAACCGCAAGGCCCATCTGATCGCGTGCCCACCGATCCGGTATCGGTTGCTGTCGCGCTTGCCGATAAATTGGATACGCTGGTTGGTTTCTGGACCATCGATGAAAAGCCGACCGGGTCGAAAGACCCATATGCTTTAAGAAGAGCGGCGCTAGGCGTGGTGAGGTTGGTTTTGGAAAATCAACTCGATCTACGAGTCGACCTCCCCGGCGGAAGGCCCTCACTTTTGCGGTTTTTTGCACTGTCCATTGCGGAGCATCTAACCGGCCTACAGATGCGCGGGCTGTTGGAATATGTGGGTGCCGCTCAGAAGCTTGAAGATATCGGCTTGGTTCCGGCTGGCTTTCGATCCGAAATGGTTGAGCGGCTTACGAACCGCAAAGCTGCCGAGGAATTTGCGGAGAATACGATGGAGAAGTCCTGGGAAATTGTGTCGAATCTCCTCGCTTTCTTCCACGACCGCCTGAAAGTCTATCTCCGCGACCAAGGCGCGCGGCACGATCTGATCGATGCCGTCATCACGCCGCAGTCCGACGACCTGCTGCAGATCGTCCGACGCGTCGAGGCGCTGGGTTCCTTGCTCGACACCGACGAAGGCAAGAACCTGCTAGCCGGCACCAAGCGCGCGGCCAACATTCTCGCCGCCGAGGAGAAGAAGAAAACGCTGGTCGCCGAGACTGTTGAGCCGGCGCTGTTTCGTGAGGAAGCGGAAAATAAGCTCTATGCCGCGGTGAATCAGGCTGAGAAGGAAGCCGGCCAAGCGATTCAGAACGAAGATTTTTCCGCCGCCATGCTGGCGCTTAGCGTTTTGCGCGAACCGGTTGATTCATTCTTTGAGGGCGTTCTCGTGAATGATGAGGACCAGGCCGTGCGCGCCAACCGCCTGGCGCTGCTCGCCCGCATCCGCGCCGCCACCGACCAGGTCGCGGATTTTTCAAAAATCGTCGGCTGACGGCGCAAAAATCGCGCCTTTCAACTGGCCCGCATTCGCTAGGAGGCGAGCATTCCTCGACAATTCGGCCGCCCGAAATTTTATGCGCCGGAGCCGGCTTACAGTCACACGGCGATGACCTGCGCATGGGACAAGGATGCATGTCGTCCAGAATCGCCGAGCGGTTCTGGGGCAACGACATGCATCAACCAAAGACTTAAGGCGCGTTCCCCGAGATCGTTTCCCGCGGCGCGCCGTAAGACGTTCCCAAACACGGAGGCATGCCATGAATTCCGTTGACGATATCGACCTGATTGAAGAGACCCCGGCCGCCGCCGAGGCCATCGAATCCGCTTCCGAAAACCTCCTCGACCACGCCGCTGCCGCAGCGGTCGAATCTGCCGATCCGTCCGAGGACGATGAGGAAGATGACGAAGACGGCGAGGAGGCCACTGCCTCGGCCGACGACGAGTCGGAAGACGAGGATGAAGATGACGACGAAGACGGCGACGACGAAGACGATGACGCCGACGAAGAAGCCAAAGCCTCGGGCGACGATGAGTCCGACGACGAGGATGAAGATGGCGACGACGATGAAGACGACGCCGACGAGTCCGACGATGACGACAAGGAAGAAGCGGCCTGAGCCGTCTCCTGTCGTGTGAAGCATGAGGGGCGGCGCGTTACGCGTCGCCCTTTTCGTCAGGCTCGTCAATCTTCCAGGAAGATTGACCCGTCAATCTTCAGAAGCTGACCTAGGCCGTAGTGACGATTTAAGGAATTGGGATTCCCACGGGCCGGCAAATCAGATTCAACACTGATTTTTGGGGAT
>NZ_VFTK01000051.1:0-36413 GCF_006439495.1 Mesorhizobium sp. B3-1-8 | reverse complement strand
CAACTTCATGGGCTTCGTCAAACTCGCCGCTATCGCCATCTGGCTCAAATAGTTAAATCGTCACCACCGCCTAGGGCTGGATGGAGAATCCGCACCCGAAAAGCGTAGCGGGCCGACTGATTTTCCGGCTATGAATTTGCACCCGGGGCCTGAGGGAGCCCCTGGCGACTGCACTGGCGTCACAGGGTGCATTCATTTGTCTCGCGCAGGGGAATGGCGGGCATGGATTTTCGATTGTTCACCGTTCATTTCACGTTCAGCCCATATGCGTTAGAACCGTGATCATGACCAACCTTGGCTCCCATCTCCGCAAAGCAGTGCTGGCGCTTGCCGCAGCCGGCCTCTTTGCGTCGCAGACGACGGCAATGCCGGTCATCGTCCCGTCGGTCGACCAGCCGGTCGTGCTTGCCGCCAACGATTGCTACGCCATCGGCCAGCAGGTCGCCGCGCAGAATGGCGGCACGCTGGCCAAGGCCTCGCAGGCGACGCGGGGCGGCCAGCAGGTCTGCGTCATCGTCGTGCTGGTCCCCGGCAAGGACGGACAGCGTCCGCGCCGCTCGGAAATCGTCGTCCCGATGAGCTGACCTCACTCGTTTCCCAGGCCGGCGGAATCGGCCTATACGTCTCCCCAGCAACAGGCTTCAACCCATGCGCGTGCTCGTCGTCGAGGATGACAAGGATCTCAACCGGCAGCTGGCCGACGCGCTGGTCGACGCCGGCTATGTGGTCGACCGCGCCTATGACGGCGAGGAGGGGCACTTCCTTGGCGACACCGAGCCTTACGATGCCGTGGTCCTCGATATCGGCCTGCCGCAGATGGACGGCATCAGCGTCGTCGAGCGCTGGCGCCGCGGCGACCGCAAGATGCCGGTGCTGATCCTGACCGCGCGCGACCGCTGGAGCGACAAGGTGGCCGGCATCGACGCCGGCGCCGACGACTATGTGACCAAACCCTTCCACATCGAGGAGGTGCTGGCGCGGGTGCGGGCGCTGATCCGCCGCGCGGCCGGCCATGCATCATCCGAGCTCACCTGCGGGCCGCTGCGCCTCGACACCAAGGCGTCCAAGGCCGACGTCAACGGCGTGCCGCTCAAACTCACCTCGCACGAGTTCCGGCTGCTCGCCTACCTGATGCATCATATGGGCGAGGTGGTGTCGCGCACCGAACTGGTCGAGCATCTCTACGACCAGGATTTCGATCGCGATTCCAACACTATCGAGGTGTTTGTCGGCCGGCTTCGCAAGAAGATGGGCATCGACATGATCGAAACCGTGCGTGGCATGGGCTATCGCATGCGTGAGCCGGAGGCGTGACGCGGAACCGCTGAAGCCAACCATAGGCGCGGGGCTGTCGAAGCTGCGGCTCTGGCCGCGCTCGCTGACCTTCCGCGTCATCGCCTTTTCCACCATCTGGGCGATCCTGACGCTGGTCGTCATCTTCACCCTCATCACCACGCTTTACCGCCAGGCCAGCGAACGCGGCTTCGACAGCCTGCTTTCGGCGCATCTGTTCAACCTGATCGGTTCCGTCGGCATTTCCGACAACGGCGCGCTGACCGGCTCGCCCGACCTCGGCGATCTGCGCTTTTCCGAGCCGAATTCCGGCTGGTACTGGTCGGTCGAGCCTGCTTCCGAAGGCGTGCATGGCGAAATCCATTCCTCCTCGATGACGACTTCACTCCTGTCGCCGAGCGTCGCGGAAGTGCCCTTCAACTCGAACTTCCAGCGCAGCTATTCGATGGAGGGCATAAAGGGCGAGCAGCTCGAAGTTTTCGAGAGCGAGTTCGTGCTGGACGCGAAGAACCGCGCCGCCCGTTTCCGCGTCATGGGCAATCACAGCGAGCTCGAGCAGGAGATCGCCAGCTTCCAGCGCCGCCTGCTCACCTATCTGTCGCTGTTCGGCGTCGGCATGATCGCCATCAACGCCATCGCCATCCTCTTGGGTCTCCAGCCTTTGCGCCGGGTCCGCAATGCGCTGGCCATGGTGCGCGAAGGCACCGCCCAGCGGCTCGACGGCAGATTCCCGGCCGAGATCGAGCCGCTCGCCAACGAGACCAATGCGTTGATCGAGAACAACCGGCGCATCGTCGAGCGCTCGCGCACCCAGGTCGGCAACCTTGCCCACTCGCTGAAGACGCCGCTCGCCGTGCTGATCAATGAAGGCCGGGCGCTTGGCGGCGCCAAGGGTCAGTTGATCGCCGAGCAGGCCGCCTCCATGCAGAAGCAGGTCGACCACTATCTGCAGCGCGCCCGCGTCGCCGCGCAGCGCGACAGCGTCGTCTTCCGCACGCCGGTTTCGCCGCTGGTCGAGCGCATGGTGCGCGTGCTGCGGAAACTCAACCCGCAGTCCAGGCTGACGCTGTCGCTGCCGTCGGCGGAGATCGTCTTTGCCGGCGAGCGCGAGGATCTGGAGGAACTGCTCGGCAATCTGCTCGACAATGCGATGAAATGGGCTAAGGGCGCCGTCGCCGTGACGATCGCCACTATTTCGGGAAGCGGCAACCTGTTTGAAATCGTTATAGAGGATGACGGCCCGGGCATTCCCGAGGACAGTGCGCGGGAGGTGTTGAAGCGTGGCAAGAGACTCGATGAGACGAAGCCGGGAACAGGGCTCGGGCTCGCCATTGTCGCCGACCTCGTCAACGAGTATGGAGGCTCGCTGGCGCTGGAACGGTCCGGCATGGGCGGCTTGAGGGCGGTGGTGAGATTGCGGAGCCTTCAATGATGTTTTTTTTCGATTTGCGAGCGAGGGCTGGCGGCCAAATTTCCGACAAATGTCAACACTATGGGCTCGATATCCTCCCCGATGACGCAGCCCCCAGCTCATCCTGCTCAAGAGAACCGGTTGTTGGCATGAAGATCCGCGTCGCGCTCGTTTCCGCCCTGCTCGCCGTTTCCGGCTGCACGACGCTCGGCAGGGGCGGTCCAACCTCTCCGGTCACGCCTGTTTCCACGCCGCCCGCCGGCGGCAAGGTCTCGACCAGCATCGTTTCGGCCATGAATGGCGGGCTTATCGGCGGATCGGTCGGCTCGGGCCTCAGCGATGCCGAAAAGCGCAAAGGCCTGGAAGCGGAATACAAGGCGCTGGAATACAACACCAGTGGCCAGAAAGTGACGTGGAAGAGCGACAACTCCTCGCATTATGGCGAGGTCGTCGCCGCCCAGCCCTACCGGGTCGGCTCGCAGGATTGTCGCCAGTACACCCACACCGTCTATACCAGCGGCGCGGGCGTCACCGCGCGCGGCACCGCCTGCCGCAACGCCGATGGCAGCTGGACGCCGCTGACCTGACGGCTTTGGAACGGAATTAAGCCTGCGGCCGACGGCGTCTGCCGTCAAAGCGTCGCACGATGGTCGTGTTGGCAGGGCAGGGCTCTGCCGCTATTGGAATAGGCATGCTGTTCTGGGTCATAGCCGCAATCCTCACGCTGGGCGCCAGCCTGGCGGTGCTGTTGCCGCTCACCGGCGGCATGAAGGGCGCGTCGCCGGCCGGCGATCACGATCTCGAAGTCTATCGCGACCAGCTTTCCGAGCTCGACCGCGACATGGCGCGCGGCCTGATCCAGCCGGGCGAGGCCGAGGAGGCGCGTGCCGAGATCGGCCGGCGCATCCTGCGTCTGGGCGCGGCTTTGCAGCCGGGCGCGGCGACGCCCAGGCCCGCGCGCAGCGCCAGATGGGTCGCCAGCGTGGCCGTGCTTGCGGTTCCCCTGTTGAGCTGGGGGCTCTACGGCATGCTCGGCTCTCCCGATCTGCCCTCGCAGCCACTGGCCGAACGTCTGGCCAAGAACCCGGCCGATTCCTCGGTCGACGAACTGGTCGCCCGCGCCGAAGCCCATCTCGCCGCCAATCCGTCGGACGGCAAGGGCTGGGATGTGCTGGCGCCGATCTATCTTCGGCTGCAGCGCTTTCCTGACGCCGTGACCGCCTATCGCAACGCCATCCGCCTCGACGGCGACAGCGCCGTGCGCCAGTCGGGTCTCGGCGAGGCGATCGCCAATGCTGCCCGTGGCATCGTTTCGGCCGACGCCCAAAGCGCCTTCGAGGCAGCCCTGAAGCTCGATCCGGCCAACGCCAAGGCGAATTTTTACCTGGCGGTGGGCCTCGCCCAGGAAGGCAGGAAGGCCGAGGCCGTCACCGCCTGGCAAAAGATGCTCGGCCAGCTCGCGCCGGATTCGCCCTGGCGCAACGCCGTTCAGCAGGCGCTTGCCGAGGCGGGCGAGCCGGCTGTCGCCAAGGCCGCGCCGGCCAACGGCCCGGATGCGCAGCAGGTGGAAGCCGCGCAACAGATGTCGCCGCAGGACCGGCAGGCGATGATCGAGACCATGGTCGCCGGGTTGGACGACAAATTGAAGCAGAATCCGCGTGACGAGGAAGGATGGATGCGGCTCATCCGTTCCTATGTCGTGCTTGGCAAGGCCGACCAGGCGCGGGCCGCGCTCGGCCGCGCTGTCGCCGCCTTCGGGGCGGACAGTGAGCAGGCCAGGAAATTCACCGCCTTCGCCGCCTCGCTCGGCGTAACGGCGACGGAGTAAGGCAATGACGCGCAAGCAGAAGCGATTGTCGGTGATCGTGGCGGGGCTGGCTTTCCTCGGCGCCGCTGCCGGCCTCACCTTCTATGCGCTTGGACAGAAGGCCTCCTATTTCTACATGCCGGCCGATCTCGCCACGGCGAGTTTGCCGCCCGGACAACGCATCCGGCTCGGCGGTCTCGTCGAGAAGGGCACCGTCGTGCGCGGCCAGGGCGCCACCGTCGCCTTCTCGGTCACCGACAAGCAGAAATCGGTCAAGGTCACCTATACCGGCATCCTGCCCGACCTGTTCCGCGAGGATCAGGGCGTCATCACTGAGGGCGCGTTCGGCCCCGACGGCGTGTTCGTCGCCGACAGCGTTTTGGCCAAGCATGACGAGCGTTACATGCCCAAGGAAGTCGCCGACGGCCTGAAGGCCAAGGGCGTCTGGCAAGAAAGCACAAATTGATGGTTGAGACCGGACATTTCGCGCTCGTGCTGGCCTTCGCTCTGTCGCTGGTGCAGATGCTGGTGCCGCTCGTCGGCGCCCGCACCGGCAATCAGCGGCTGATGGCGGTCGGCGGTCCGGTCACGGTCACCGGCTTCGCGTTGACCGCGCTGTCCTTCGCCGCCCTTGCCAGCGCCTATGCCGGCTCCGACTTCTCGGTGGCGAGCGTGTGGGAGAACTCCCATTCGCTGCAGCCAATGATCTACAAGATCACCGGCACCTGGGGGAACCACGAAGGCTCGATGCTGCTGTGGGTGCTTATCCTGACCTTCTTCGGCGCGCTGGTCGCGGTCTTCGGCAACAACCTGCCGTCAACGCTCAAGGCCAATGTACTGGCCGTGCAGGGCATGATCGGCGCTGCCTTCTTCCTGTTCATCCTGGCGACGTCCAACCCCTTCATCCGCCTCAACCCGGCGCCGATCGAGGGCCGCGACCTTAATCCGATCCTGCAGGATCTCGGCCTCGCTATCCATCCGCCGATGCTCTATCTCGGCTATGTCGGCTTCTCGATCTGCTTCTCCTTTTCGGTTGCGGCGCTGATCGAGGGGCGCATCGACGCCTCCTGGGCACGCTGGGTGCGACCCTGGACACTGGTCGCCTGGATGTTCCTCACCGGCGGCATCGCCATGGGTTCCTACTGGGCCTATTACGAGCTCGGCTGGGGTGGCTTCTGGTTCTGGGATCCGGTCGAGAACGCCTCCTTCATGCCCTGGCTCGCCGGCACCGCGCTGCTTCATTCGGCGATCGTCATGGAGAAGCGTTCGGCGCTGAAGATCTGGACGCTGCTGCTCGCCATCCTGACCTTCTCGCTGTCGCTGCTCGGCACTTTCCTGGTGCGTTCCGGCGTGCTGACCTCGGTGCACGCCTTCGCCACCGATCCGGCGCGGGGCGTCTTCATCCTGTGCATCCTGACGCTGTTCATCGGCGGCTCGCTGGCGCTGTTTGCGCTGCGCGCCTCGCGGCTGACGGCGGGCGGCCTGTTCCATCCGATCTCGCGCGAGGGCGCGCTGGTGCTGAACAACCTCTTTCTCACCACCGCCACGGCGACGGTGCTGGTCGGCACGCTCTACCCGCTGGCGCTGGAGGCGCTCACCGGCGGCAAGATCTCGGTCGGCGCACCCTTCTTCGACCTGACCTTCGGCCCGCTGATGCTGCCGCTGCTCGCGATCGTGCCGTTCGGCCCCTTGCTCGCCTGGAAACGCGGCGACGTCATCGCCGCCTCGCAGCGGCTGATGGCGGCCTTCGCCCTGGCGATCGCCGCGATGCTGGTCACTGGCCTGTTCATCGACGGCGCCTCGGTGTTCGCGGCACTCGGCGTCGGCCTCGCCGTCTGGCTGGTCGCCGGCGCACTGACCGACCTTGCGGTCAAATCCGGTTTCGGTTCGGTGGCGCCGGGCATCATGCTGCGCCGCTTCGCCGGCCTGCCGCGCTCCGTCTTCGGCACGGCGCTGGCGCATCTCGGCCTCGGGCTGACCTTGCTCGGCATTGTCGGCACGCTCTGCTTCGGCACGGAGAAAATCCTCTCGATGCATACCGGCGAGACGGTGGAGCTCTCCGGCCACACGCTGCGCTTCGAAGGGCTCTCCCCGCAGAAAGGCCCGAATTTCACCGAGGATCGCGGCCGCTTCCTGCTGGTAGGCGCCGACGGCAACGCCGATGGGGCAATAACCTCCGCAAAGCGCTTCTATCCGGTGCGCCAGACGGTGACGACGGAGTCCGGCATCAGGACGATTGGGTTGAGCCAGCTTTATCTGTCGCTCGGCGACGAGAACAATGACGGCTCCGTCGTCGTGCGCCTCTGGTGGAAGCCGCTGGTGACGCTGATCTGGGGCGGCGGACTGGTGATGATGGCGGGCGCCGCCATGTCGCTGCTCGACCGTCGCCTGCGCGTCGGCGCGCCGGCAAAGCGGCGAAAGCCGGCCGCAGCCCTGGCGACCCCGACATGAAAGCGAGGTTTTCGCTTGTTCCGCTGGTCCTGTTGCTGGCGCTGTTTTTCGCCGGCCCAGCCCAGGCGGTGAAGCCGGATGAAGTGCTGCAGAATCCGGCCTTGGAGGCGAGGGCGCGCGCGCTGTCGGAGGGCCTGCGTTGCATGGTCTGCCAGAACCAGTCGATCGACGAATCCGACGCCGATCTTGCCCGGGACCTGCGCGTCCTGGTGCGCCAGCGCCTCGTTGCCGGCGACACCGACCAGCAGGTGATGGACTATATCGTTTCGCGCTATGGCGAGTTCGTGCTGCTCAAGCCGCGCTTCAGCCTGCGCACCGCGCTTTTGTGGGGTACGCCGGTGCTTCTGCTTCTGGCCGGCGGCCTGTTCATCGTGCTCAGCGCCCGCTCGCGCCGCCCGGCATCGGGTAGCACCCTGAGTGCCGAGGAACAGGCGGCGCTGGACAAGATGCTAAGCGATTAGCGCCATCGCTGACGTCGATAAGTGGCCACGGCCGCTCGCGGGTCGTCATTCTATGGCGGAGCAAGGAGCGAAGCGACGCGCGCAGACCATAGAATCCATTCCGTCACGCTGACGCGCCGCTGCGATCCAGAATTCTGCTCCGCTGCGCTCTTCGGCGAATGTAACGGCATGGATTCCAGGGTCTGCGCGACGGAGCTTCGCTCCTGCTTCGCCCTGCAATGACGAACTCGGCCAACATTACAAAACTTTCATGTACCGGAAATGGCGCCGTAATGTGTGGCTCTCTAATCCTCTTGCCCGAGGATGCTTCGCCTGAGCGCATCCACGTCGATAGAGGATAAGAACCCCCATGAATAACGCCCCCAATTCATATTCCCGCACCCGAAAGCGCCTGATGGCCGCCGTCGCTTCTCTGGCCCTTGTCGGCACGGTTGGCGCGGGCATGATCGCAACCGGCACCGCCCCCGTGCTGGCCGATGCGGTGCGCGTCGAAGCCCCGCAAGTGCCGAGTTTCGCCGATGTCGTCGAGCATGTCTCGCCGGCGGTCGTCAGCGTCAAGGTCAAGGCCAAGATCCAACCGACGGCCGACAACGGCTCGGACGATCAGGACGGTTTCGACAACCTGCCTGACAATCCGCAGCTGCGCCGCTTCTTCAAGGAATTCCGCGGCTTCGGCGACCAGGGTCAGGGCGGCCAGTTCGGCATGCGCCGCTTCAACCATCGCGACCATGGCAATGGCGAGCCGCGTCCGGTCGCTCAGGGCTCGGGCTTCTTCATCTCGGAAGACGGTTATCTCGTCACCAACAACCATGTGGTTTCGGAAGGCTCGGATTTCAGCGTCGTCACCAATGACGGCAAGGAACTCGACGCCAAGCTGATCGGCACCGATCCGCGCACCGATCTCGCCGTGCTCAAGGTCGATGGCGGCGGCAACAAGTTCACCTATGTCGACTTTGCCGACGACTCCAAGGTTCGCATCGGTGACTGGGTGGTTGCGGTCGGCAATCCCTTCGGTCTCGGCGGCACTGTCACCGCCGGCATCGTCTCGGCTCGCGGCCGCGACATCGGCGCCGGCCCCTATGACGACTTCATCCAGATCGATGCTTCGGTCAACCGCGGCAATTCGGGCGGTCCGACCTTCAACCTCAACGGCCAGGTGATCGGCATCAACACCGCCATCTTCTCGCCGTCGGGCGGCAGCGTCGGCATTGCCTTCGACATCCCGGCCTCGACCGCCAAGCAGGTCGTCCAGGACCTGATGAAGAGCGGCTCCGTCCAGCGCGGCTGGCTCGGCGTCGAGATCCAGCCGGTCACCTCCGACATCGCGGAGTCGCTCGGCCTGAAGTCGGACAAGGGCGCGCTGGTCTCGAGCGCCCAGGATTCCGGTCCGGGCAAGAAGGCGGGCATCGCCGCCGGCGACGTCATCACCCAGGTCGACGGCAAGGATGTCGCTTCGCCGAAGGAGCTCGCCCGCATGATCGGCGCATTCGCGCCGGGCAAATCGGTCGACGTCACCGTCTGGCGCAGCGGCAAGAACGAGACGGTCAAGGTCGATCTCGGCACGTTGCCGGCAAGCGACAAGCAGGCCTCGAACGACGACAACAACAAGCAGTCGGCGCCCGCCGCCAAGGCCGACACGCTGGCCGATCTCGGCCTGACCGTCACCAAGGCGGAAAACGGCAAGGGCCTCGTGGTCACCGACGTCGATCCCGACAGCGACGCGGCCGACCGTGGCATCCAGCCCGGCGACGTCATCACCTCGATCAATTCGAACGACGTGAACACCACCGACGACGTCTCCAAGGCCATGGCCGATGCAGCCAAGGCCGGCCGCAAGGCGGTGCTGATGCAGATCACCCGCGACGACTCGAACCGTTTTGTGGCGCTGCCGGTCGGCAAGGGCTGAGATTTCAGGTTCAGATTTTCCCTGCGGCGGTATCAACACCCCCGAGCCGCCGCCGGGAAAACATGGGGCCGAGCACGTAAGTCAGTCACCGTGTTTCGCTCCTGGCGGCAGCGGGTTTCCCATCACCCGCTGCCGCTTATCGCATGTCGCCCAAAAGTGGGCACCGGTTTTGGGATCACGACATGCGGAACGAAATGCATGTCGCCCAAAAGTGGGCACCGGTTTTGGGATCACGACATGCGGAACGAAATGCATGTCGCCCAAAAGTGGTTGCCGGTTTTGGGAAGAAGACATGCGACCAATGAAGGCAAGGCCCGAAGAATGACTGCCTCTCAAACTTCCGATGAAATCGCGTATAACGGTCCCATGAAGATTCTCGTCATGGAAGACGATCGCGAGGCGGCGGATTATTTGCAGAAAGCCTTCGCCGAGGCGGGCCACACCGCCCATGTCGCCGGCGACGGCGAAACCGGCTTCGCGCTCGCCGATGCCGGCGACTATGACGTGATGGTGGTCGACCGCCTGATGCCGCGCCGTGACGGCCTGTCGGTGATCGCCGCGCTTCGCTCGCGCGGCAACACCACGCCGGTGCTGATCCTTTCGGCGCTGGGCGAGGTCGACGACCGCGTCACGGGCTTGCGCGCCGGCGGCGACGATTATCTCACCAAGCCCTATGCATTTTCCGAATTGCTTGCCCGCGTCGAGGTGCTGAACCGCCGCGCCAGCGCGCGCGAATCCGAGACCGTCTACCGTGTCGGCGATCTCGAGCTCGACCGGCTGTCGCATTCGGTCAAGCGCGCCGGCCGCGAGATCACGCTGCAGCCGCGCGAGTTCCGCCTGCTCGAATATCTGATGCGCCATGCCGGGCAGGTGGTGACGCGTACCATGCTTCTGGAAAATGTCTGGGACTATCATTTCGATCCGCAGACCAACGTCATCGACGTCCACGTCTCGCGCCTGCGCGGCAAGATCGAAAAAGGCTTCGACAAGCCGATCCTGCACACGATCCGCGGCGCCGGCTACATGCTGAAGGGCGGGTGAAGCCACAGATGGCTCTCTCACTGCCGGCCATTATGAAGACGACGGCGGCCCGGCTCTCGGCGCTTTATCTTCTGCTTTTCGCGCTCTGCGCCGTGCTGCTCGTCTTCTACATGACGTCGCTGTCGGCGCGCATGCTGACCGCGCAGACGCAGGAGACCATCAACGACGAGGTGCTGGGCCTGGCCCGCGCCTATCAGCGCGGCGGCCTGCCGGTGCTGGTGCGCGTCGTCGAGGCCCGCTCGCGCCAGCCCGGCGCCAATCTTTACCTGATCGCCGACGCCAATGGCCAGATCCTGACCGGCAATGTGCAGAGCCTGGAGCCGGGGGTCATAGAGACCGAGGGCTGGACGACGGAACCGTTTTCCTACCAGCGCTTCGGCGAGGGCGAGCTCGATCGGCTGCGCAGCGGCGGTTCGGACCAGTCTCCGCCTCCGGCCAACGACAGCAGCAACAACCCCCAGTCCACAGGGGAAAAGGGCCACAACGCCATCGCGCTGGTGTTGAGACTGCCCAACCAGATGATCATGCTGGTCGGCCGCGACCTCGGCGAGCCCGAGCGCTTCCGCGCCGTCATCAGCCGCGCGCTGACCCTGGCGCTCGGTATGATGGGGCTTGGCGGCATCCTGATCTGGTTCTTTGTCGGGCGCGCGGCGCTCAAGCGCATCGACAGCGTCTCGGACGCCAGCCGCCGCATCATGGGCGGCGATTTGTCCGGACGGCTGCCGGTCACCGGCGCCGGCGACGAATTCGACCGCCTGTCGGCGAACCTCAATTCGATGCTGGCCAGGATCGCCATGCTGAACGAGGGGCTGAAGCAGGTCTCCGACAACATCGCCCATGATCTGAAGACGCCGCTGACCAGGCTGCGCAACCGCGCCGAGGCGACGCTCGCCGGCAGGCACAAGACGGAAGATTACCGCCAGGCGCTGGAAGGCACGATCGCGGAGTCCGACCAGCTCATCAAGACATTCAACGCCATCCTGATGATCTCGCGCCTGGAGGCTGGCTATTCCTCGGAACAGACCGGTCCCGTCGATCTCGCCGCGACGGTGAGCGACGTCGTCGAACTCTACGAGCCGGTGGCGGAAGAGGCGGGCGTCGCGCTGGAAGCGACAGTGCCCGAGGCCTTTACCATCAACGGCAACCGCGAGCTGATCGGCCAGGCGCTGTCCAACATCGTCGACAACGCCATCAAATATTCGACCGACGCCGCCGAGACGCCGAAAGTGCGTGTGGCGCTGGAGCGCCTCGGCAACGAGATCAAGCTTGCCGTCAGCGACAACGGCCACGGCATTCCGGACGACGCCGATCGTGCCCGAGCCACGGAGCGTTTCGTGCGCCTGGAAAAGAGCCGCTCGCAGCCGGGCTCGGGCCTGGGCCTCAGCCTGGCCAAGGCAATCATGACTTTCCACAACGGAAGGCTTGATCTTTTGCCCGCCAATCCCGGATTGTCCGTGGTCATGAGTTTCCCATTGCGGGAGACGCATTGACGGCGCGGATAAATGGCGAAGAAGAAAATCGAATCCGAATTCCGGCTTAGCCCGACACTGGCGCTCCACCCCCTGGACGCGAAACATGCCCGGCGCGAATTGTCGGAAATCGCCGACGCCGCCGAGGAGGAGGGGCTTTCCCGACTCGCTGCGTTCCTGGCGGGCCAGGGCCCGCTGCAGGACCTGCTGGCGGCCGTCTTCGACCTCTCGCCCTTCCTGCGCGACGTGGCGCGCCGACGGCCGGCGATCCTCGATACGCTGTTCGACCTGACGATCGAAGCGCGGCTCGATGCCGTCGGCGAAGCGATCGGCGGCGCGGCCAAGGCGGAAGACGCTTCGGAAGCGAGCCTGATGATGGCGCTCAGGCAATGGAAGACCGAAGCGCATTTCCTGATCGCGCTGGCCGATCTTTCAGGCGAGGCGGAGACCTCCGTGACGGTGCGCTGGCTCAGCGATCTTGCCGACGCCTGCGCATGCGCCGCCGTCGATTTCCTGCTGCTCGAAGCGCATCGGCAAGGCAAGCTCAAGCTACCGCATCCGGCCGAGCCTGCCAGGGATTCAGGCTGGATCCTGCTCGGCATGGGTAAACTCGGCGCGCATGAGCTGAACTTTTCCTCCGACATCGATCTCGTCGTCTTCTTCGAGCCGGAGGCGCCGGCCGTCATCGATCCGCTCGACGCGACCGAACTGTTCTCCAGGCTTACCCGTCGTCTCGTGCGCATCCTGCAGGATCGCACCGAGCATGGCTATGTCTTCCGCACCGATCTGAGGCTGCGCCCCGATCCCGGCTCGACGCCGCTGGCAATCCCGGTCGAGGCAGCGCTTCGCTATTACGAGGCGCGCGGCCAGAATTGGGAGCGCGCCGCCATGATCAAGGCGCGGCCGGTTGCCGGCGATCTTGCTGCCGGCGCCGCCTTCCTCAAGGAATTGCAACCCTATGTCTGGCGCAAATACATGGACTATGCGGCGATCGCCGACGTCCATTCGATCAAGCGCCAGATCCATGCCCACAAGGGCCATGGCGAGATCGCGGTGAAGGGTCACAACGTGAAGCTCGGCCGTGGCGGCATCCGCGAGATCGAGTTCTTCGTCCAGACCCAGCAGCTCATCGCCGGCGGCCGCTTCCCGGAACTGCGCGGCCGCGAGACCGTGCCGATGCTCGCAGCGCTTGCCGCGCGCGGCTGGATCACCGCCGACGCGCGCGATGCGCTCACCCGCCAATACTGGTTCCTGCGCCGTGTCGAGCACGCCATCCAGATGGTCGCTGACGAGCAGACGCACGTCCTGCCGGAAGAAGACGAGGAGCTCAAACGCATCGCGCTGATGCTGGGATTTGCCGGCGAGGCGGAATTCACGCAGGCCTTCCGCGCCTCGCTGCAGCAGGTCGAGCGCCACTACGCGGCGCTGTTCGAGACGGCACCCGAGCTCTCGGCCGGCGTCGGCAATCTGGTCTTCACCGGCGATGTCGACGATCCCGATACCCTGCAGACGCTGCATGGCCTCGGCTTCCAGCGGCCGAGCGACATCTGCCGCGTCATCCGCGGCTGGCATTTCGGGCGCTACCGCGTCACCCAGTCGGCGGAGGCGCGCGAGAGGCTGACCGAACTGACCCCGGCGTTGCTCAAAGCCTTCGGCCAGACGCGGCGCGCCGACGAGGCGCTGATGCGCTTCGACGAGTTCCTCGCCGGCCTGCCGGCGGGCATCCAGCTTTTCTCGCTGCTGCAATCGAACCCGGCGCTCTTGAAGCTGATGGCGACCATCATGGGCGCGGCGCCGAGGCTGGCTGCCATCATCACCCGCCGCCCGCATGTCTTCGACGGCCTGCTCGACCCGGCCCTGCTTACCGAACTGCCGGACCGCGCCTATCTCTCGGCGCGGCTTGCCGCCTTCATCGAGGGCGACCGCGCCTATGAGGATGTGCTCGACCGCCTGCGCATCTTCGCCTCCGAGCAGAAATTCCTGATCGGCGTGCGCCTGCTTGCCGGCTCGATCGATCCCGCGCGCGCCGGCCGCGCCTTCTCCGATCTCGCCGATCTCACCATCGAGGCGGCGCTGAACGCGGTGATCGCCGAATTCGCCCTGCGCCACGGCAGGATCGCCGGCGGCAGGGTGGCCCTGCTCGGCATGGGCAAGCTCGGCAGCCGCGAACTCACGGCCGGTTCGGATGTCGATCTCATCCTGCTCTACGACCACGACGCGGATGCCGAGGACTCCGACGGCGAAAAGCCGCTGGCGCCTTCGCATTACTATACCCGCATGACGCAGCGCCTGATCGCCGCCGTCTCGGCGCCGACGGCCGAAGGCGTGCTCTATGAGTTGGACCTGCGCCTGCGCCCCTCGGGCAACAAGGGGCCGGTCGCCACCCATATCGATGCGTTCAAGAAATATCAGCGCCGGGATGCCTGGACCTGGGAGCACATGGCGCTGGCACGGGCCCGCGCCGTCGGCGGCGATGCCGAACTCTGCGCCGAGCTCGACGATGAGGTGGCGGCGGTGCTGGCGCAGCCGCGCAATGCCGCCAAGGTGAAAGCCGAGGCCTCGGATATGCGGGCGCTGATCGAGAAGGAGAAGCCGCCGCGCGACCTCTGGGACATCAAGCTGACCCCGGGCGGGCTCATTGATCTTGAATTCATCGCCCAGGTCGCGGTCATCGCCGGCGCTATCGAGCCTGGCCGCCGGGTCACGGCGACCGCCGACATTTTGGCCCGGCTTTCTCCGGATTTCGCCTCAGCCGATGTGCGTGAAGAGCTTGGCGAGGCCTATCGGCTCTATCTGGCGCTGACCCAGATGATCAGGCTTTGCCTCATCGGCGAGTTCCAGCGCGACGATGTCCCACCTGGACTCTCGGATCTGCTTCTGGCGGTCACTGACCTGCCGGATTTCGGCGTCCTGGAAGCACATCTCAAAGAGACGTCGCGAAAGGTCAGGCAGGACTTCGACCATTTGCTGCGGGTTGCGGGAGGGTCCTGAGATCGCGGGGCTAATCGGTGCGTTGCACGCGGCGGAGATTGCGACGCGCATGTGCCTGCAGAAGCCGATCCCGCAGATGCGCGTAGAAGCGTGGCGGCAGCATGCCATAGTGGAAGCGGGAGGGACTGCTTCCTGGAATTGGTCTGAGATCGGGGCCTGGCCAAAGGAAATCGTTGGTTTCACTCACCACGACCCATGACGGCATATCGTCGAGCCCAAGGTAAGCCTTGAGAGGCGCAGGCATTTCGATGCCATCGGCAGGATCGGCCGGGAGGGAATGCGTGATCGGAACCACCGTCACGACTTCGCGCCCCTCCACAATCCGACGTGCGGCGACAATCGCACACGGGCGGTTCTTGCGGGAACGGGCTTGGGCAGGCTCACGGTGCCCAGTCTTTGATCATTTCATCCAACTCATCGAACTGGGATGGGACTGAGCTTTCGGCGATGGCTTTCACCGTCTCGTCGTCCAGTTCCTCCACGGGTCTAGCAACCCGCCCTTTGACCAGCACTTCGAACATTGCCGCCGAGAGAAGCACCGTATGGGTCCGGCCATTTTTGGTAATCGCGACCGGCGCCCGCTGCGCTGCATCCTGAAAGCGGCCGACATTCTGTTGGAATTCAGTGGATGTTACGCGCATGGGAAAAGCCACTCTCTTACTCAAAATAGATAAAATAGATAACTTTTTCAAGTTTGCCTCAGCCACCGCCGGTCGCCTCTGATTAGGCCGCTGCCTTCACCGTCGGCGGAGCCTTCTTCAGCGGAATGCGCACCGACACGATGGTGCCTACACCCTCGGTCGAGCGGATCTTCAGCGCGCCGCCCTGCAATTCGGCCAGCGAGCGCGAGATGGCGAGCCCGAGGCCCGAGCCGGTATGGTTCTTGGAGAACTGGTTCTGCACCTGCTCGAACGGCCGGCCGAGCTTGCTCAGCGCCTGCTTGGGGATGCCGCAGCCATTGTCCTCGATGGTGAGCAACAGCGCCCCGGACGTGTTGCGCGCCCTGACCGTGATCTTGCCGCCCTGTCCAGTGAATTTCACCGCGTTGGAGAGCAGGTTGATGGCGATCTGCTTGATCGCGCGGCGGTCGGCATAAAGCCGCATCGCATCGGCGATGCGCGTCTCGACATTGATCGACTTTTCCGCCGCCTGCAGCGAGATCACCCGCACCGTCTCCTTGATCAGCGGGCAGAGGTCGATCTCCTCGCGGTCGAGCGAGAACTGGCCGGCTTCGATCTTCGACATGTCGAGGATATCGTTGATGACGCCGAGCAGATATTTGCCGCTGCCGTTGATGTCGGTCGCGTATTCCTCGTAGCGCTCGGAGCCGAGCGGCCCGAACAGGCCCTGCTGCATCAGCTCGGAGAAGCCGATGATGGCGTTGAGCGGCGTGCGCAATTCATGCGACATGTTGGCGAGGAATTCCGACTTGGCGCGATTGGCCGCCTCGGCGCGCTCGGTTTCCTTCATGTATTTGCGGTTGAGCTCGACCAGTTCGCTGGCGCGTTCCTCCTCGGCGCGGCGGGCCAGGCTGAGATCGTGGATCGTCGCCATCAGCCGGCGCTCGCTGTCGACCAGCTTTTCCTGGTGCAGCTTGATCTGCGTGATGTCGGAGCCCACGGAAACGACGCCGCCGTCGCGGGTCCTGAGCTCGTTGACCTGCAGCCAGCGGCCGTCGGCAAGCTGGCGCTCCAAGCTGACGCCGCCCTGCGGCCCGTTGGCATTGGCGAGTCTGCGCTCCGACGCGAAGGCCAGCATGCGCTCCTCCAGCATATCGCGGGTCGCGCCCGGTACCACGTCGCGGTCCGACAGCCCGTTGTCCTTCTGGAACTTCGAATTGCACATGATCAGCCGTTCGGCGGCATCCCACAGCACGAAGGATTCGTTGATATTCTCGATCGCGGTCCTGAGCCGCATGTCGGCCGCTTCCGAGCGCAGCGCCAAGTGCCGCTGCTCGGTGACGTCGACGGCGATGCCGATCAGCTGGATCTCCGGTGCCTCCGGGTCGATCACCTGGGCGCGGGCTCGCATCCACACCCATTGCCCGTCGGCGTGGCGCATGCGGAAAACCTGGTCGATATGGTCGATCTCGCGTTCGATGATCCGGTTTGCGAGATCGAACAGGTCGCCGTCTTCCGGGTGGATGATCTCGTCGACCTCGCCGAAGGAGAGCATCGTATCGCAGGGCTCATAGCCCAGCATGTCGTACATCGAGCGCGACCAGTACATCTTGCCGCGCACCATGTCCCAGTCCCACAACCCGCAGCGGCCGCGCACCAGCGCCATGTCGATGCGCTGATGCGCTTCGAGATAGATGCGGTCCGCCGCCTGGGCGCGCGCCGCCTGGCCGAAATAGGCGTAGAGGATGACGATCAGCACGCCCGCCGTCAGCACGAACAGCGTGACGTTGAGCGACATCGACTTGCGCCAGCTGTCGAACACCGCTTCCTGCGGCACCAGCACGGCGGCCGCATGTTTGCGGTCGCCGCCGAGGCTGACGGCGGCGAACCAGTCCTGTCCCGAGATGCTGACATCCATCACGCCGGCGCGGTCGCCGAACATGAACAGCGGCTGGCCGCCCAGCACGAGGCTGTCGAGCGTGCGGCCTTGCCAGCCCGTCGACAGCGGCGAAACGGCGATGACCTTGAAGTTGGCGTCGGTGATGGCGAGCACATGGGCGCGGCTCATGGCGCCTTGGCGGCTGGTGTTTTCCAGAAGGCTTATGGCATTGGCGCCGGCCGCGCTGGGGTCCGCGGTGACGGCCTGCGCCATCTGTCCGGCGGCCAGCGCCAGCACCGCCTTGGCGTCGCGCTCGATCTCGTCATGCTCGTTCATGAGCGACAGGAAGCGCAGCGCGGCAATGACGATGAGAAAAACGACGATCAGCGCCGGGATCGACCGGCGCAGCAGCGGCTCGGCGGCCAGGAGCCGCTGATAAGTGGGTTCGGCGATCAGGCGCGTATTGCCGGCAAGTCCATCGCTCCTTGCCTTGCGATGCGCAAAAGCCTTCCCTCCGGGCGCGCCCCACGCGTCCGCCTTGGCCATAAATGGCACTCCCCGATCTGCCGTATGGATGATCCGGCTACGCCGCACGCCCGAATCGTCAGTAAAGAATCAAAGCTGATTCGCCTTGTCCAGTGGCGCGGACGAAAAAGATTAAAAGTTGATTGAAATTCGTCCGAACAGCCGATCTCCGGGTCCCACAAGGGGGGAGATGGCCGGCAGGCCAGAGGGGGCGCTGTCGCGCCAACCCCTCAACTGCTCAATTGCCGGCACTCGTCAGATCTGGCTTTCGGGCGAGAAGCAAACGTCGCGATCCTTCATGCCCCGCTCTGCCCTGCCGGCATCTCCCCCACGAGGAGGGAGATCGCTAATTACGCCAGTGTCCGCTCCACGATATCGCGCAGATCCGCCGAAAGATTCTCGGCCTTTGCCATGTCGAGCAGCGCCTGCCTGGCCTTGGTCTGCCGTCCAGGCTCCAGCGAGCGCCAGGACCTGAGCGCCGTCGCCAGCCGCGCGGCTACCTGCGGATTGCGCTTCTCCACCTCCAGTACCGTCTCGGCAAACAGGCGGTAACCTTCGCCGTCGGGGCGGTGGAAGCCGGTCTGGTTGGCGCTGGAGAAGGTGCCGATCAGCGAACGCACCCGGTTCGGGTTGGCGATCGAGAAGGCTGGGTGCCGCATGAGCTCACGAACTTTCTCGACGGTCTTTGCGCCCGGCACACCGGCCTGGATCTGGAACCATTTGTCGAGTACCAGCGCGTCGCCGCGATAGCGGGCCTCGAAGGCGGCCAGCGCCTCTTCGGCCTCGGCCGTGCCTGGATGGCGATGCGCCAGCACGGCGAGCGCTGCCGCACGGTCGGTCATGTTGGTGGCGGCATTGAAGTGCCCTGCGGCGAGGCCCGCGCCGCAGGGCAGCAGCGAAAGATAGTCGAGCAGGATGTTGCGCAGCGCCCTGCGCCCTGCGCTCGCCGCGTCCGGGCTGAACGGACCCTTGTCGGCAAGGCTCTCATAGAGCGCCGGGAAGGCCTCGCGGGTTGCCTCGGCGATCATCCGCGCCATCGCCTCGCGTGCGGCAAAGATGGCGTCTGGGTCGATGCCCTTGCCGATGTCGCGGGCAATATCGGCTTCGCCCGGAAGCGACAGCGCGAGCGCCCGGTAGGCCGGCTCCAGCGCCTGGTCGCCGGCGATCCTGCCGGCAAGCTCGGCAAGCCGCGCCGCAAACACCGGCTCCTTGCCGCCGAGGATCTGGCGGAAGGCGGCGATCAGCGCATCGGTCAAGAGGGTGTTGAACGCCTGCCAGCGCGCGAAGGCGTCGCTGTCATGCGCCGCGAGGAAGAACTGGTCGTCGGCCTTCTGCTGCACCGAAAGCGTGATCGGCGCTGAGAAGCCGCGGTTGAGCGACACCGAAGGCCGTTGCGAAATACCCGAGAAGCGCACCGTGTGCCGACGCTTGCGGATATGGATGACACCGTCATCCACCATTGCGCCCTCGACGGCAGTCCAGGCGACGGGCTTGCCGTTGGCGCCGACCAGGCCGAAGGCCAGCGGGATATGCATCAGCCGCTTGCGGCTTTCCGACGGCGTCGGCGGCACCGACTGCTCGATCTCCAGGGTGAACTCCTTTGCCGCCGCATTGTGCGCGGAACTTACCGTCAGGTTCGGCGTGCCGGCCTGGTGATACCAGAGCGCGAATTGCGCGAGGTCGCGGCCGGAGACGTCCTCGAAGACTTTGAGGAAATCCTCGATGGTCGCCGCCTCGCCGTCATGCCGCTCAAAATAGAGGTCCATGCCGGCACGGAAGGTTTCCGGCCCAAGGATGGTGCGGATCATGCGCACCACTTCCGAACCCTTCTCGTAGACGGTCGCGGTGTAGAAGTTGTTGATCTCGCGGTAGCGTCGCGGCCTGACCGGATGCGCCAGCGGCCCCTGGTCTTCCGGGAACTGGTGCGCGCGCAGCGTGCGCACCTCGGCGATGCGCTTCACCGACCGCGAGCGCTGGTCGGCGGAGAATTCGTGGTCGCGGTAAACCGTCAGCCCTTCCTTCAGGCAGAGCTGGAACCAGTCGCGGCAAGTGATTCTGTTGCCAGTCCAATTGTGGAAGTATTCATGCGCGATGATCGCCTCGATGTTGGCGAAGTCGGCATCCGTCGCGGTCTCCTCGTCGGCCAGCACATATTTGTCGTTGAAGACGTTGAGGCCCTTGTTCTCCATGGCGCCCATGTTGAAGTCGGAGACGGCGACGATATTGAAGACGTCGAGGTCGTATTCGCGGCCGAAGGCTTCCTCGTCCCATTTCATCGAGCGTTTCAGCGCGTCCATCGCATAGCCGGCAAGCTGCTCCTTGCCGGGCTCCACATAGATACCGAGATCGACCTCCCGGCCGGACATGGTGGTGAAGCTGCCCGCCACCTTGCCGAGCGCGCCCGCCACCAGCGCGAAAAGGTAGGAGGGTTTGGGGAAGGGGTCGTGCCAGACCGCGTAGTGCCGGCCGCCGGCGAGCCCGCCGCGTTCGACGGGATTGCCGTTCGAAAGCAGCAGCGGCGCCTCGTTGTGCGGCGCTTCGATGCGCACCGTGTAGACCGACAGGATATCGGGACGGTCGAGGAAATAGGTGATGCGGCGAAAGCCCTCGGCCTCGCATTGCGTGCAATAGACGTTGTTGGAGCGATAAAGGCCCATCAGCGCCTCGTTGCGCGAAGGCGCGATCTGCGTCTCCAGGCGCAGCTCGAAACGCTGCGCCGCCGGCGGCTTCAGGATCGTCAGCCGGTCAGGCGTCGCCTCATAGTCGCTGGCCGGAAGCGTATGCCCGTCGACGGCAATGCCGAGCAACGTCAGCCCGTCGCCGTCGAGCACCAGCGGCGCCGAGGCGGCGACGCCCGCGCGCCGCTCGATCGTAAGCAGCGCGGTCACCTGGGTCGCGTCCGGCGACAGGCGGAAGTCGAGGCTGGTCCTCGGGATGAGATAGTCGCAGGGGCGATAGTCTTCGAGCTTGAAGACATGGCCGGTATCTGTGCGCATTCCTTAGGCTTTTCCTGTTGATTTCGGCCGGCCAGCCAGCTTGGCTGGTCCAAGAATTTTGAGGTGCGCGCTCTTTACACGAAACGGCCACTCGACAAAACTGCGGCATAGGTCGTGTTTCGCAATTCCGGACGGAAAACCGTTACACACTTTTCCTGGAATTGCTCTTGGCCTATTTCGCGGCTTCGTTTCCCGACTATCCTTACGAGGCAAGATGACCGTCGATCATGCCGTCGGCCACGACACGCTGCGCGGCATTACGCTGAAGATCGTCTCGGTGACGGTCTTCGTCGGCATGCAGACCTGCATCAAGGCGGCCGGCGACGTGCCCGCGGGGCAGATCGTCTTCTTCCGCTCCTTCTTCGCCATCTTCCCGATCATCGCCTTCCTGGCCTTCAAGGGTGAATTGGCCACGGCATTCACGACGAGACGGCCGTTCAACCACGTCGCGCGCGGTGTGGTCGGCGTCGGCGCCATGGGGCTCGGCTTCTTCGCGCTGACCAGGCTGCCGCTGCCGGAAGCGATCACGCTGAACTACGCTCAGCCGCTGCTGGTCGTCGTGTTCTCTTCGCTCTTCCTCGGCGAAACGATCCGCGTCTACCGCTGGAGCGCGGTCGCGGTCGGCCTTGCCGGCGTGCTGGTCATCTCCTGGCCCGAACTGACGCTGCTCAATTCCGATGAAGGCCTCGACGACCAGGAGGTGCTGGGCGTCATGGCTGCGCTGATCGCCGCCGCGATCTCGGCGGTCGCCATGCTTCTGGTGCGCAATCTCGTGCAGACGGAGAAGACGGCGACCATCGTGCTGTGGTTCTCCTCGACCGCTTCAGTGCTGTCGCTCTTCACGCTGCCCTTCGGCTGGCAGGCGCTGACGCCGATGCAGGCCGCGCTCCTCGTTGTCGCGGGCTTCTGCGGAGGGCTCGGCCAGATCCTGATGACGGCGGCCTACCGCCATGCCGAAGCCTCGGTCGTGGCGCCCTTCGAATACACCTCGATGATCCTCGGCGTCGTGGTCGGCTATTTCGTCTTCGGCGACGTGACCTCGCTGAACACCCTTGCGGGCGGCGTGATCGTGGTCGCCGCCGGTATCTTCATCATCTGGCGCGAGCGGCAACTGGGCCTGGAGCGCACGCGCATCAGGACGGTCACGCCGCCGCAGGGGTGAAGGCCTACGAAGCGGTCGCCCGCTCTTTCGCCAATCGCACCAGCACCGTCCTTGTCTGCTCATCCGCGGGGAAAAAAGATTCGATTGCCAGCTCCGACAGCGTGACGTCGAGCGGCGTACCGAAGACCGTGATCGTGCTGATGAACGACAGCACCTGATCGCCATGCGCAAGCCGCAGCGGATGCACGATGCCGCTCGGTTCGACCGGCGCCGGCCGGCTGCTCCTCAGGCCGGACGGATAGGTGCGCAATTCGCGCTCAAGCTCGATCAGCACCGGGTCGCCGGTGGCGTCGTTCTGGTGCTTCAGCCGCTCGATGAGATGCGCGCGCCACTCCGCCAGATTGACGATGCGCGGCGCCACACCGCCCGGATGCAGGCTGAGCCTCAGCACATTGACCGGCGGCGCGAGAAGCGATGCTTCGGAGATGTCAGCGAGGAACGGAGCAATCGCGGTGTTTGCCGAAACGAGGTTCCAGTGCCGGTCCACCGCCAGCGCCGGGAAGGGTTCGTGGCCCTTGAGCACAGTCTCGACGGCGGCAAGCGCCGGTGCCAGTGCCGCATCGGTCAGCGGCTTTTCGCTGAAGCTCGGCGCGAAGCCGGCGGCAAGCAACAGTTGATTGCGTTGGCGCAGTGGAATCGACAGCTGCTCGGCCAGATGCAGCACCATGTCGCGCGAAGGCTGGGCTCGGCCGCTTTCGACGAAGGAAAGATGCCGCTGCGAGATATCGGCCTCCATGGCGAGGTCGAGCTGGCTCATGCGCCGCCGCGTGCGCCACTCGCGGATGAGGCTTCCGGCGGAGAGTTCGGATATGGTCATAGGGTAGGACTAGGCTGTGGAGGGAGGGATTTCAATTACCTGGGAGGTTATTGGCTTCCGTTCTCCCACAAAGAAGAAGGGGAGAAGGGGAAGACGTTCACGCCAACCCCTTCAACTTCGCCTTGACCTCGAGAAAATCCCGCCAGGCCAGCTTCTTGTGCGCCGGCGTTCTCAACAGATATGCCGGATGCAGCGTCGGCATCGCCGGAATGGCTATGCCCGACGCCGTCGTGTGCACCCGCCAGTTGCCGCGCAGGCGCAGGATGCCCTCGGTCGTGTTGAGCAGCGTCTTGGCCGACGGACCGCCGAGATTGACCAGCACCTTGGGATTGACCAGTTCTATCTGCCTTTCGATGAACGGCCGGCAGATTTCGGTCTCGTGCGGTGTCGGCGTGCGGTTGCCCGGCGGCCGCCACGGAATGACGTTGGCGATATAGGCCGAGTTGCGGTCGAGGCCGATAGCGGCGAGCATACGATCGAGCAGCCGGCCGGAGCGGCCGACAAAGGGCAGACCTTCGAGGTCCTCGTCGCGACCGGGCGCCTCGCCGACCAGCATCAGCTCGGCTTTCGGATTGCCGTCGGCGAAGACGAGGTTCTTGGCGGTGAATTTGAGATTACAGCCGTCGAAGCCGGCCATGTGCTGGCGCAGTTCCTCGAGCGTCGAGGCGCTTGCGGCCAGTTGCCGAGCAAGCAGCGCCTGCGCCTCGTCGGGAACGGTGGCGGCCGGCATGCGCGCCGGAGCGTCTGGAATATTGCGCGCGTCGAGGCCTGATGATGGCGTCGGTGGCTCTGGCGACTGGGGCCGCTCCGGGCCCTGCCCGGGTGCCGGGCGGCTCTCGGATCTGGGGTCGCGAGGCGGTGCGACTGGCGCCCGCTCGGCGGGCCTGCGTTCGGCCGACTTCGCAGCCGCTTCGGCAAACCGATTGACCGGCGCGTCTTCAAGCGCCTCGTCAACGCCGGCGCTGGCATAAAAGGCGAGCAGTTCGGCGATCTCGGCAGGTGTGCTGGGGGAGGCGGCAGTCATGGCGCCACCATCGTCCGCGCGGCGCCGATTTGCAAGGTTAAGCCACGCTCGCCTGTATTGGAGCATGTCGAGATTCAGGTCAGGCCGAGTCGAAAATGGTGGTTTCCGAAGAACCGGCCTACGCCGGCCGTAGCCTTCATAGGGCGCAGACACTTATGAGGGCTTCGGCCGGCGAAGGCCGGAGCGGAGCGTATTTTTCGTACGTGAGCACCGGAAGCGCAGGAAACCGCCATTTGCCGGCCGGCATCACTGAATATCGATATGCTTTCACCCAGTCGGTATGCGCGGATCCTGCACAATGTAAAACGTCCAGCGCGGCGTGTAGTCGGTGATCAGGAAGTCGAAGGTCGCCGTCTTGAGCGGGTCGACCTTGCCGCTCTTGAACAGCAGCTGGTCATAGGGTTCGAACCGGCGGTCGAAATCGGCGAAATTGCTCGACCAGATGTTGTCGGGCGTCTTGTTGCGCTGGTCGAAGGAAAGGCCGTCGCCGAACACGCTTGGCTGGTCGAGGATTTCCTGCAGCTCGAACTGGAATTCCACCCAGGGCAGGGCGCTGTTGTTGAGCACGTCGATGCGCATATACATCACGCCGTTGGCGACCTGGCCTGCCTTGCCGAATGGCTCGATCGGCTTGGTCGCGCGGATCGTCAGCGTCACCGGCGTCGCCGTGTTCAGTTCCTCCCTGATGATCAGCGGGTCTTCCTTGGTGCCGATGCCGGAAGCACCCGTGATGCGGAAGCCGCCCAGTTCGTCGGAGAAGGAATAGGCGCCGGTGGCCCAGACCTTCACCGGATCGGCCTCCGCCGGCACGGACAAAAAGAGGAGTGGAAGAACCGCGCGCCAGGCCATGCCCGGCGTGAAGAGTAAGCGCTTCGATGGAAAGCCGGCTGGCTCTGGACTGCGCATGGTGCGAAGTATTGCCGATAACCAAGCCGTCGAACAATTAAAAACATGCGGACGCGGCCTGGCCTTCCATCCGATTGGCGCTGGCCTATGCTTGGCCATGGCCTGCGCGGCGACCGTTTCGTAGGGAAAACCGCGACTTTTTGTCGAAATCGGCGTTGTCACGTCAGCGCCGGTTTCGCGTCGCGAATTGATGCGCTATGCAGCGCGTGAGCCAGCACAATGCGAAAACATGGCGAGCCAGTGAGGGGCCGATGAGCGAAATCGAACGCGAGAGCATGGAATTCGACGTGGTGATCGTCGGTGCGGGTCCCGCCGGCCTTGCCGCCGCGATCCGTCTGAAGCAGCTCAACCCGGACCTTTCCGTCGTCGTCCTGGAGAAGGGCGGCGAGGTCGGCGCCCATATCCTGTCGGGTGCGGTCGTCGATCCGATCGGCATCGACCGCCTGTTGCCCGGCTGGCGCGAGGAGGGCGATCATCCGTTCAAGACGCCTGTGACCGCGGACCATTTCCTGGTGCTTGGCCCTGCCGGCTCGTTCCGCCTGCCCAACTTCCTGATGCCGCCGCTGATGAACAACCACGGCAATTACATCGTTTCGCTGGGCAATGTCTGCCGCTGGCTCGCCACCAAGGCCGAGGCGCTGGGCGTCGAGATCTATCCGGGCTTCGCCGCGGCAAGTCTCGTCTACAACGACGCCGGCGCCGTCACCGGCGTCATCACCGGCGACATGGGCGTCGAGAAGGACGGCACGCACGGCCCGGCTTACGCGCCCGGCATGGCGCTGATGGGCAAATATGTGCTGATCGGCGAGGGTGCGCGCGGCTCGCTCGCCAAGCAGCTTATCGCCAAATACCAGCTTGCCGACGGCCGCGAGCCGGGCAAGTTCGGCATCGGCCTCAAGGAGCTCTGGCAGGTCAAGCCCGAGAACCACAAGCCGGGTCTGGTGCAGCATTCCTTCGGTTGGCCGCTCGACATGAAGACCGGCGGTGGGTCCTTCCTCTACCATCTCGAGGACAATCAGGTGGCGGTCGGCTTCGTGGTCCACCTCAACTACAAGAACCCCTATCTCTCACCCTTCGAGGAGTTCCAGCGCTTCAAGACGCATCCGGCGATCGCCGGCACCTTCCAGGGCGCCAAGCGCATCGGCTATGGCGCGCGCGCCATCACCGAGGGCGGCTGGCAGTCCGTACCGAAGCTGTCCTTCCCGGGTGGCGTGCTGATGGGCTGTGCTGCCGGCTTCGTCAACGTGCCGCGCATCAAGGGCTCGCACAACGCGGTGCTCTCGGGCATGCTGGCGGCCGAGCATGTGGCCGAGGCGATTGCCGGTGGCCGTGCCAATGACGAGCTCGCTTCCTATGAGGAAGCCTGGCGCGGCACCGATATCGGCAAGGACCTGAAGAAGGTCCGCAACGTCAAGCCGCTCTGGTCGCGCTTCGGCACCATTGTCGGCGTCGGCATCGGCGGCCTCGACATGTGGCTGAACACGCTGTTCGGCTTCTCGCCCTTCGGAACCATGAAGCATGGCAAGGCCGACTATGCGACGCTCGAGCCGGCCTCCAAGCATCAGAAGATCGCCTATCCGAAGCCGGATGGCGTGCTGACCTTCGATCGGCTCTCCTCGGTGTTCCTTTCCAACACCAACCACGAGGAGAACGAGCCGACCCATCTGATCGTCGGCGACATGGCGTTGCAGCAGCGTTCCGAGCACAATGTCTTCGCCGGTCCCTCGACCCGCTACTGCCCGGCCGGCGTCTATGAATGGGTGGACAAGGACGGCAACGCCGCCGCCGATCCGGCGGCCAAGGACGTGCGCTTCGTCATCAACGCGCAGAACTGCGTGCACTGCAAGACCTGCGACATCAAGGATCCGAACCAGAACATCAACTGGGTGCCGCCACAAGGCGGCGAGGGCCCGGTTTATCAGGGGATGTGATCGCCCCGACCGGGCCGTCTCGACCGCCGCCAAAGAGAAAGCCGGCGAGGGCCCGGTCTACCGGGGCATGTGTAATCCGCGCCTTATCGGCCAAGGCCGTTGAAGCCGCGCGCCGAGTGTGGTCTGCTTCGCCCCGAACAAGGAGGCGGACATGCGGCGGACCAGCCTGGCGATATTAGCTGCTGCCGGCGTGCTTTTGTCCGGGGCCGCCTCCGCCGGCACCGGGCTGACCGTGCATGTGCGCACCTACGACGTCGCCGGCAGGACCGGCGCGGAACTGATCGAGGCGATGGACGGCCTGGGGCCGAGGCACGGCCATGCCACGCGCGCCATCGCCGAGACCGGCTATACCGTGCATTGGAAGCTCGATGTGACGCGCGACAACGGCATCTGCCGGCTGCGGCAGGCCAACGGCACGATCGACATCACCTACACGTTTCCGCGCCGCACGTCCCCGTCCGGTCCGGTCCTGCGCAGGCGCTGGGATCGCTTCATGGCCGGCGTGCGCCAGCACGAGCATACCCATGGCCGCATCGCCAAGCAGATGATGCGGGCGACCGAGACGGCGCTCGCCGGGCTCGAGCGGCAAGACAACTGGTTCTGCACCGGTCTTCGCTGGGACGCCAGGCGCCGTATCGACACGATCTATGCTGACTACGAGGCCAGGCAGAATGCCTTCGACGCGCGCGAGCACCGCGACGGCGGCCATGTCGAGCAACTGGTCGACGCGTTGATGGGGAAGAACTGAACTTCAGTTCGTTCGCGTATCAGGAGGGCGTCAGCTGCGCGGCTCATCCGGTGCGCCATTCGCCGCCAGCGCCGACTTGTGCTCGTCCTCGGGCGCGTTGCTGTCGGACCGCAGCGTGAATTCGACCAGCACAGGCAGATGGTCGGAGCCGGTATCCTCCAGCCGTGCCGACGACAGGATCGTCACCCCGCCCTTGCTGAACACCTGGTCGATCGGCAGGCCCGCATAGCGGCGCAGGACGTCGGGCAGCGTGCGGTGGATCCAGGTCGGGCCGGCCGACGGCATCAGCGTCATGCCGCTGAGCCGCGCCACCCGCCGCATCGCCGCGCTCCACGGCACGGCGTTGCAGTCGCCGGCCATGATGGCGGTCTCGCCGAGCGTGGCCAGCGGTTCCGCCAGTTCGCCGATCTGCCAGTATTGCTCCTTCGGCCACGGCCAGCTGAGATGGATCGCGGCGACGTTGACCGGAATGCCGCCGAAATCGATCGTGGCGGTCGCCATCGCGCCGCGCGGCTCGCAACGCGGCGCAGTGCCGGCGGCGAAGGGACGGCGCGAAAGCAGCGCGACGCCGAATATGCCGTTGGGATAGTCGCAAAGGATCCGATAGGGATAGGCGCTGGCAATATAGCCGAGCTCCGTGGCCCACATCCCGGACACTTCGTCGAGCGTGATGACGTCCGGATTGGTCCGGCCGATCAGCGACAGCACCTTCTTAGGCGTCGGATTGTTGAAGCGCAGGTTCATCTGCAGCAGGCTGTAGACGATCCTGTCGGCCGGCTTTGCGACCGCCTGCTGCGTCGACAATCTCGGCAGCGCGCTCGTCGTCGTGGCGAAGCAGGCGATGGCGAAGACCAGCGCGGCGACCGCCTGCAGCCGGTAGGGGCCGGCAAGCAGCGCCAGCGCGAGCAAGGCCGTCAGCACGCTCAGATGCATGCGGAAATGCGAGAAGGAATCGAAGGCCGGATGCAGCGTGCCGAAGAATCCAGCCAGCAACGCGGCCGAGCATGCCATCATCGCCAGGAATATCAGCTGAGCCATCATGCTCAAGCGAGCGCCGCCCGTCGTCATTTGCTCCAACCGCTCCGGCTATCCGTTCGGACCGCTTATCGGCCAAATTGTGGCCCGGGCAAGACGACGAATTGCCTCGCGGGTCAAAAGTTGGCGATCACTGGAACGCCGTTTCCGAAAAGCTTCTGAGCTTGCGCGAATGCAACCGCTCCATCGGCATCTCGGCCAGTTTCTCCATCGCCTTGATACCGATGGTGAGGTGCTGCGCTACTTGCCGCTTGTAGAATTCGGTCGCCATGCCGGGCAGCTTCAGTTCGCCGTGCAGCGGCTTGTCGGAGACGCACAGCAGCGTCCCGTAAGGCACGCGGAAGCGGAAGCCGTTGGCGGCGATAGTGGCCGATTCCATGTCGAGCGCGATGGCGCGCGACTGCGACAGGCGCTGCACCGGCCCGCGCTGGTCGCGCAGCTCCCAGTTGCGGTTGTCGATGGTGGCGACGGTGCCGGTGCGCATGATGCGCTTGAGGTCGTAGCCCGACAAACCGGTCACCTCGGCGACCGCTTCCTGCAGCGCCACCTGGATTTCGGCCAGTGGTGGGATCGGCACCCAGACCGGCAGGTCGTCATCGAGCACATGGTCCTCGCGCACATAGGCATGGGCCAGCACATAGTCGCCCAGCGCCTGCGTGTTGCGCAGCCCGGCGCAGTGGCCAAGCATCACCCAGGCATGCGGCCTCAGCACCGCGATATGGTCGGTGATGGTCTTGGCGTTGGATGGGCCGACGCCGATATTGACCATGGTGATGCCGCCATGGCCGGGCTTCTTCAGGTGGTAGGCCGGCATCTGCGGCAGGCGGTGCGGCGGCGTTCCTTCGCTCGGCGAGCCGGCTCCCGCCTTGGTCACGACATTGCCCGGTTCGACGAATTCACTGTAGCCGCTTCCACCACTCTCCATCAGCTCGCGTGCCCGCGCCACGAATTCGTCGATGTAGAACTGGTAATTGGTGAACAGCACGAAATTCTGGAAATGCTGCGGGCTGGTCGCCGTGTAATGCGTCATGCGGTGCAGCGAATAATCGATGCGCTGCGCAGTGAACGGCGCCAGCGGCCGCGGCTCGCCGAACGCCACCTCGAACGTGCCATTGGCGATCTGGTCGTCGGTGCCGTCGAGGTCCGGCACGTCGAACAGGTCGCGGATCGGCCGCTTGATGCGCTCGGCGGCCGCGCCGTCGACATAGGTGCCTTCCAGGAAGGCGAAATGCAGCGGGATTGGGGTGGTCGATTCCGACACCGTGACCGTAACGCCGTGATTGCGCATGATGAGCCTCAACTGCTCGATGAGATAGTTCTCGAACAGCTGCGGCTGGGTGATGGTGGTGGCGAAATGGCCGGGCGTCGGCATATGGCCATAGGCTTGGCGGGAGTCGACCTGGCTGAACGACGTCGTGGTGACGCCGATCTGCGGATAGAAGGCCCGGTAGCGCCTGCTCTCGTCACCGCCCGCCGCTAGTGCGGCGAAGGAATCGCGCAGGAATTTGGTGTTGCGGTCGTAGAGCGTTTGCAGCGCCGCGACGGCCTTTTTTGCGTCATGGAAACTCTGCTTGCCGAAAGGCTCCGGCATGACGACCGATTCGATGGCTTGGGGGTAGATTCGCTTTTCCATGGCTCAATATAGAGATTTGGAAGAGCGGTTGGGAGGGGTGAGCGGACAGGAACCGCAACCCAGCTGGAGATTTTTTGTTATCGCACCTTATCCGCGCTGCAGGCTGATCAGCAGCACGAAGCCGAGGCTGGTGTTCTTGTGCGGCGGCGCCTCGATCCTGTTGCCCGTGTCGGCGCGCATCATCGGCACCGCCAGCACCGGGGCGGCAAGCAGCATCAGGATGAGCGTCGCCCGCGGCAGCAGCCTGAGGATCTTCATTGCGGTGGCAGTGATGCGGTCCATTTTGGTGGTGTCCCGAATTTCAGCTTTACTGCTTTTCAGCTTTGTCGTTTGAGCGTTTGACTTGGTTCACCGAGCCGGGAATGAAGCGGTCGGCCGCTCCCACGAGCGGCTCGAGTGACCGGCCTCCGCCACCAGGATGGCGAAGAACATGCCGAACAGGCTCATCAGCAGGCAGACAATGGTGAAGCGACGGGCAAGCATTTCTCTCTCCTTCAATGCGGGAGAGAATGCCGGAATGCCTCTGAACCGGTTCTGAGACCGGTATTCATCTGCGGTTCAAATTGATTGGCACGTGACGCAGTGCGCACAGTGGCGCATATGCAGGCTTCTTGCCGGTGGAATTGTTTTCTAGAACGGGATTAGATTGAGCTAAAGACGGCGCAAGATCGTCGCGCCATGTCCATATCGTCTGGTAGCATTGAAATTTTCGCGACATTCCCTTTGGAGAGCCCTTGATATGACAACTGTCTGTCGGTTCTCACGCTCAGTTGACAGCGCGAGGTATTCCCAAGCGATTGCCATCCGATTGATGATTGCTCTCCAGTTCGTTTGTCTTCCCACGCCGCCTGCTCTCGCGGCCCAAGCAACGGAACCAAGACATGGTGTCGTTGTGATTTATGATGACGCTAAATGGTCGATAAAGCGGAAGAATCCCCATCTAATCGTATTGAATTGTAAGGATGAGTCCTGCGGTGGTGCTAGTTCCGAGTGCATGACTTTGCAGTTCGACAATCGAGCCGACTCTTACGCACCTGGCCTGTTGACCCAGATGAACAAAGTAAACCGGAAATTCATTGGCATATGGGAGCGAAATGGCCAGCGTCTGGAGTTAGTAGACAAACCAGAATGGCAGACTCTCAACCACCGGAGCATCGCGTTATCCTCGCTTCGGTATCGGCTGGGCAATCGCGTGAAGCGTATCTGGTCCTCCCAGATACTCGCTCAATTCGGGACGACGGGTCTAGTCTGCGAAAGTGATGAGGATAAATATCCTGTCGCAAATGCAAGTTGGATGTTGCTCCTTCAGAGCATACTCATTCCTGGAGAATAGCGACTGCAGAGCCACGTTGTCGGGCCAGGAAAGCTACGGCGTCTCCGTTTGGATTGAGACGCCGATTAGCAGACCTCTAGAGTTAGAGCTTATGCCAGGTCTGGCTCTTGCAGATCAGGCCGCCCAGCACGCAGCCGCTCATCTTGAGCGTCGTGCCCGTGAGCGTCGCCTTGCCGGAATAGGTCTTGTCGTTCGCAGGGTCGGTGATGTTGCCGGCATATTTGTTGTCGCCGGTCGCCTTCATCGAGCCGATCGTCTTGCCGGCATATTTGCCGGTCTTCAGCGTGATGGAGAACGAGCCGCCGCCGCCGATCGTCGCCGTCTCGCCGGACTGCGTCTTCCAACTGCCTTCGATCGGGTCGGCCCACGCTGCCCCCGCCATGATCAAGGTGGCCGCCAGGGCCAGGCTCATCTTTCGAAACATCTTGTCCTCCTCCCTATGGGGTTGCGGCGGGCTCCGGTTCGCCTGCCTGCCCCTTACGCAAAGGTAAAGCTAATCCAGCTCCCGCCAAAACAAAAGCGGTGCCGCCACGGAAGGTTGCAAGGATTTTCGCCGCGCGGATGACTGAAAATAAACGCGACCGGAAAAACGCTTCGGTTTCCGTGGTTAGCGAAGTCTTGATTCCACTCGCGGCAATTTTCATCGAATTTGACGCAAAATGGCTGAAACGCTGGATTCCCATGCTTAACAGTTTTTCGCGTTTACCTCTTGTTTTAGCTTTGTTTTCCTCAAATTAAGCAAGCCGTTTAACGACGGATTCAAGGCCAGCCGTCATCCTCGAAAGCATCGAAAGAGCGCCCCGCCCCAAAGGGATACCAAGGGAAAAGGAGGCAGCTCTCGGGAGCCAGACAGGGGATTGAAATGGCACGCTTTGAAATGCTTGAAGACGGCTTCGGCGCCATGGGGGCAACTGCCCAGGCCGACATTCTTTTCGAACTGGGAATGATGTATGCGACCGGCCGCGATTGCGAGACCGATGTCGTCGCCGCCCACAAATGGTTCAACATCGCCGCGATCAAGGGCTCGGCCCGCGCCGCCGAGCTGCGCTCGGAGCTGTCAGCCACCATGTCGAAAGTCGAGATCGCCACGGCGCTGCGCGAAGCGCGCGAATGGATGACGATGCACTGATCCTCAGCGCGCAGCGCTCGGAAATTCATTGGGACAAGGCCGCGAAAAGACGGCCGGTCAGGAAGAACGAGAACGCGGCAGGTTGAGACAACCGAAGCCACGCAAGAACAGGGAAGCGAGCGGGGTTCAGGCGCGGGGGCGCGGGGAAGCTCGATTGCAAAAAAGCCGCGACCGGCCGGGACAAGGCCGGCGCGGCTTTTTGCATTACGTCTGGTAATCGGCCGCGTGGCCCAAGAAATCCTCGCCTAAATGAACCAAAACCTTCCGCATTGTGCTCTCGACAGTTTCGGCGAAGGGTGAAATTGTCCCGGCTCTGTGGAAGAAGCGCGGCCGGAGCGGCGCGCGCAAGTGGAGGAGTTCTTATAGTCATGAAAAAATTGGGTATTTTGAGCGCGGCCGCATTTGGCCTGATGATGAGCGCCTCGGTTGCCTTCGCCGACGACATCACCATTTCGGTGGTCGGCCCGATGACCGGCCAACTCGCCACCATCGGTGACCAGTTCAAGCAGGGCGCGCAGGCTGCCGCCGACGCGATCAATGCCGCTGGCGGCGTCAACGGCTCCCAGATCAAGCTCGACATCGAGGACGACCAGTGCGATCCGAAGCAGGCGGTCTCGGTCGCCAACCGCATCGTCGCCAACGGCGTCAAGTTCGTCGACGGTCATGCTTGCTCGGGCTCGAGCATTCCGGCCTCGGCCGTCTATGCCGAAGCCGGCACGCTGATGATGAGCCCCGCCTCGTCCAACCCGGTGCTGACCGATGCCGCGGCCAAGGCCGGATGGCCGACCATCATGCGCCTCTACACGCGTGACGACGCGCAGGGCGCCTTCATCGGCCCTTGGATCGCCAAGAAATACGCCGGCAAGAACGTTGTTGTCCTGCACGACAAGAGCGCCTACGGCCAGGGTGTTGCCGATGCCGTGAAGGCGACGATGAATGCCGGCGGCCTCAAGGAAGTCGACTATGAAGGCATCAATGCCGGCGAGAAGGACTATTCGGCCCTCGTCACCAAGCTGAAGGAACTCAAGGCCGACGTTGTCTACTTCGGCGGCTATCACCCGGAGGCGGGCTTGATCCTGCGTCAGGCGGCCGAGCAGAACGTCAAGTTCCAGCTGATCATGCCGGACTCGATCGCTTCGCCGGAATTCTGGCAGGTTGCCGGCCCGGCCGGTGAAGGCACCATGTTTGTCTTCCCGTCCGACCCGCAGGCCAAGCCCGAAGCGAAGGACGCGGTCGCCAAGATCAAGGCTGGCGGCTTCACGCCCGAAGGCTTCACGCTGTTCTCCTATGCCGTGATCCAGGCCGTGGCCGAAGGCGTCAAGCGCGCCGGCACCGATGATCCGGCCAAGGTCGCGGAGGCGCTCAAGGACGGCAAACCGATCAGCACCGTGGTCGGTGACGTCGTCTTCGACGAGAAGGGCGACCTGAAGAACGCGAGCTACGACATCAACCAGTGGCACGACGGCAAATACGCGCCGATCCAGCCGTAATTCGGTTCCGCAATCGAGGAAATGGCCGGGCTCGTCCCGGCCATTTTTCGTTTGTGCCCTGGCATTGACGTACAGGCGAGGCCGGGGCAGTCCCGCCGACATAGCTATTTACCATTCAGCAATTCAGCACTTCAGCACTTCAGCCCTGGCCGTCCTCCGCGAACCGGACCAGCACCGTGCCGTCGCTGACCTGTGCGCCCTCGGCCGCGATCTCGGCGATCACGCCGTCATGCGGGGCGGCGATCATATGCTCCATCTTCATGGCTTCGAGGATCAAGAGCGGCTGGCCCTTGATCACGGCATCGCCCGCCGCGGCGCGCACCAGCTTGACCAGGCCCGGCATCGGCGCGCGCAGGTTGGCTGTGGCGGCACCCGCCTCGTCGGCCTTGGCAAGCGGATCGGGAACCGTGAATGTATAGCCGACCGCGCCCTCGAAGACGGTGACGTGGCCGGGCCAGCGGGCGGCAAGCGGCATGGTCCGCAAGTCGTGCGTGTTCACCGCATCATGCGGTGCCTCCAGCGCCACCTGGAAGCGGCCGTCCGGCCGTGCCGAAACCCTGGCCAGGATGTTCTCCTCGCCATGGCGCAGGCGAATGCGGCGCGACAGCGTGTGGAAATGCGCATAGCCGGAACGCGTGGACCAGGGATCGGCGGCGGGACCCGGCGTGCCGGCATCCATCGCGGCCAGCGCCGCCGCGGCGATCGTCTCGTCGCCCGGCCCGGGAATGGTGGTGAGCGCCTCCTGATGCCGGCCGATCAGCCCGGTATCGACGTCGCCTGCCGCGAAATCGGCGTCGGCCGCGAGCGCCGCCAGGAAGGCGGTGTTGACGGTCGAGCCGGCGACTTCGGTCCGGGCGAGGGCATCGCGAAGCGCGCCGAGCGCCGTGGCCCGGTCCTCGCCGTGCACGACCAGCTTGGCGATCATCGGATCGTAAAAGGGCGAGATCGCATCGCCGGCGCGTACGCCAGTCTCGATGCGCATCGCGGCGCCGTCCGGGGCAGCGTCGGGGAACTTGAGATAATGCAGCGTGCCGGTCGCCGGCAAAAACCCTTTCGCGGCGTCCTCGGCATAGAGGCGCGCCTCGAAAGCGTGGCCGGCGAGCGCGATTTCGCCCTGCGTTTTCGGCAGTTTTTCGCCGGACGCGACGCGAAGCTGCCATTCGACGAGATCGATGCCGGTGACCATCTCGGTGACGGGGTGTTCGACTTGCAGCCGCGTGTTCATCTCCATGAACCAGAAGCGGTCGACCTTGAGCCCCTGAGAGGCGTCGACGATGAACTCGATCGTGCCGGCGCCCGAATAATTGATCGCCTTGGCGGCCTTCACGGCCGCCTCCGTCATCGCCTTGCGGAGCGCCGGCGTCATGCCAGGAGCGGGCGCCTCCTCGATCACCTTCTGGTGGCGGCGCTGTGCCGAGCAGTCGCGTTCATAGAGATGCACGGCATTGCCGAAATTGTCGCCGAACACCTGCACTTCGATGTGGCGCGGCTTGTCGACATATTTTTCCACCAGCACGCGATCGTCGCCGAACGCCGCTTTCGCTTCGCGCCGCGCGCCGGAAAGCGCCTCCGAGAAATCGTCGGGATGGTCGACGCGCCGCATGCCCTTGCCGCCGCCGCCGGCCCGCGCCTTGATCAGCACCGGATAGCCGATCTCGCGCGCTTTGGAGGCAAGCAGCACGATTTCCTGCGCCTCGCCGTGATAGCCGGGCACCACCGGCACGCCGGCCTTCTCCATCAGCCGCTTGGCGGCGTCCTTCAAGCCCATGGCGCGGATCGAGGCGGCGGAAGGGCCGATGAAGACGAGGCCTGCCGCCGTCACCTGATCGACGAAATCGGGGTTTTCCGACAGGAAGCCGTAGCCGGGATGAATGGCTTCGGCACCGGTGGCGAGTGCCGCCGCCACGATCCTGTCGCCGCGCAGATAGCTTTCGCCGACGGGCGAGGGGCCGATATGCACCGCCTCGTCGGCCATCTCGACATGCAGGGCCTTGGCGTCCACATCGGAATAGACGGCAACGGTGTGCACGCCGAGCTTGCGGGCGGTGCGGATGACGCGGCAGGCGATCTCGCCGCGATTGGCGATCAGGATCTTACCGAACATGGAGCCTCCGCAGCCAGGGTGTGTCTCGGGCGACGACGGCATACCTTCGCGCCCCCTCTGTCCTGCCAGACATCTCCCCCACTAGGGGGGAGATTGGCAGCTTTGGCGCTGCCGCTCTCTTTTCAACGATAGCGATTGGCGAAAGCCGTCGTGACGTCCGATCTCCCCCCAAGAGGGGGAGATGTCCGGCAGGACAGAGGGGGGCGCTGTCCCGCCAGCCTCTCCAGCTGATCATCTGAATTTGCCTGTAC
>NZ_VFTK01000050.1:0-39766 GCF_006439495.1 Mesorhizobium sp. B3-1-8 | reverse complement strand
CGGCGGATCCTTTTGGCGAAGAATCCTCCAATCAAATCACTTCAAGCCGTCCTCACCCTTGCGTCGTGTACTGTGGAATCCGCTTCAGCGCGACGCGCTTTAAAGTCCTGTGTAGCGACGGTCGCCGCTACAGGTCTTATTCGGCCGCCTTCAGCGCCTGCTCGATGTCCTCCAGCAGGTCGTCGGCGTCCTCCAGGCCGACGGAGAGCCTGAGCGTGCCCGGCCCGATGCCGAGTTCGGCCCGCGCGTCGTCGCTCAGGTTCTTGTGCGTCGTCGTCGCCGGATGGGTGATCAGGCTCTTGGCGTCGCCGAGATTGTTCGAGATCAGCACGATGTCGAGCGCGTTCTGAAAGGCGAAGGCCGCCTGCTTGCCGCCCTTGACGTCGAGGCAGATCAGCGTCGAACCGCCCGACATCTGCTTCTTGACGACATCCGCCTGCGGATGATCGGCCCGGCCCGGATAGATGACGCGGGCGATCTCCGATCGGCCGGCGAGGAAATCCGCGATCTTGCCGGCGCTTTCGGTCTGCTGGCGCACGCGCAGCGGCAGCGTCTCCAGGCCTTTCAACAGCGTCCAGGCGTTGAAGGGCGACAGGCTGGGACCGGTGTGGCGGAAGTAGTCGTGCAGGTTCTCGTCGATCCATTTCTTGTCGGACAGGATGACGCCGCCGAGGCAGCGGCCCTGGCCGTCTATGTGCTTGGTCGCCGAATAGACGACGATATGGGCGCCGAGCAGCAAGGGCTTCTGCTGCAGCGGCGTGGCGAAGACATTGTCGACGATCACGCGCGCGCCGATGGAATTGGCGAGCTTGGCAACCGCGGCGATGTCGACCACTTCCAGCGTCGGATTGGTCGGGCTTTCGAGGAAGAACAGCTTGGTGTTCGGCCTTATCGCCTTTTCCCAATTGGCGATGTCGGTGCCGTCGACCAGCGTCGCTTGGATGCCGTAGCGCGGCGCCAGTGTCTCGACCACCCAGCGACAGGAGCCGAACAGGGCGCGCGCTGCAACGATATGGTCGCCGGCCTTGGCGCTGCAGAACAACGCGGCTGAGACGGCCGCCATGCCGGAAGCGGTGGCGCGGGCATCCTCGGCGCCTTCGAGCGCGCACATGCGCTTTTCGAACATGTCGACCGTCGGGTTGGCGTAACGCGAATAGATGAAACCGGGCTCCTCGCCCTTGAAGCGGGCTTCCGCGGCTTGCGCGGTCTCATAGACATAGCCCTGGGTGAGATACATCGCCTCGGATGTCTCGCCGAAGCCGGAACGCAGCGTTCCGCCATGCACGAGTGCCGTCTGAGGTTTCCAGTTACGCTTCTTGGTGCTCATAGCCCTGCTTCCAGACACAAAAAAACCGGCCGCGAAGTCGCAACCGGTCCATATAGCCTTGCGGCTCGACGGTCCTTTAGCGACTTATTTAACGTGGCTGCAAGCCGACCGGCCAAATCACCACGGGATAACGACGCTTTAAACCCGCGCCGCGCTTGCGTCAATTGCCGGCTTCATTAAGAGGTTTGTACCAGCAGAGCGGAGTAAGACTTTGCGGCAGACAGGCATTCTTCCCGACCAGGATATTTCCGCGCTGTTCCAGTCCGGTGCGCTGAAGTCGCCGCGCGCGCTGGACACCAACCAGATCCAGCCGGCCAGCCTTGACCTGAGGCTCGGCGACACGGCCTTCCGCGTGCGAGCCTCCTTCCTGCCCGGCCCCGATCATCGGGTAGCCGACAAGCTCGAGCGGCTGAAGTTGCATGAATTCAGCCTCGCCGAGGGCGCGGTGCTGGAGACGGGTTGCGTCTACATCGTGCCGCTGCTCGAAAGCCTGGCGCTGCCCTCGAATGTGTCCGCTTCCGCCAATCCCAAGAGCTCGACCGGGCGCCTCGACATCTTCACCCGGGTGATGACCGATCGCGGCCACGAGTTCGATAAGATCGCCGCCGGCTATCACGGGCCGCTCTATCTCGAAGTTAGTCCGCGCACCTTCCCGATCGTCGTGCGAGCCGGCTCGCGGCTGTCGCAGATCCGTTTCCGCACCGGCAACGCGGTGCTTTCGGAGAGCGAGCTGCGCGACCTTCACCGCGCCGAGATGCTGGTCGCCACCGAGCCGCCCAATATTTCAGGCGGTGGCATCGCGCTCTCCATCGACCTCGACGGCGACAAGGACGGCCTTGTCGGCTACCGCGGCAAGCACCACACCGGCCTGGTCGATGTCGACAAGCGTGCCGCGCAGGATGTCGTCGATTTCTGGGAGCCGATCTACAAGAGCGGCGCCGGCGAACTCGTGCTCGACCCCGACGAATTCTACATCCTGGTCTCGCGCGAAGCGGTGCACGTGCCGCCACTCTACGCCGCCGAGATGACGCCTTTCGATCCGCTGGTCGGCGAGTTCCGCGTCCACTATGCCGGCTTCTTCGACCCGGGCTTCGGCCACTCCGCCGCCGGCGGCAGCGGCAGCCGCGCTGTGCTGGAAGTGCGCAGCCACGAGGTGCCTTTCATCCTCGACCACGGCCAGATCGTCGGCCGCCTCGTCTACGAGCATATGCTGAAGCGCCCGCAGGCGCTTTACGGCACCGATCTCGGATCGAACTACCAGGCGCAGGGCCTGAAGCTCTCCAAGCATTTTCGCGCCGCGCGCTAAGGTCTGAGCTGCTGACCTCTCCCTTAGGGGAGATCACGCTCTCACAGCGCCTTCACCGCCACCTTGACCGGCGTTTCGATCTCAAGCGGATTGCGCAGCGGCAGGCCGAAATCCTGCGCTTCGATCTCGAACGTATCGCCGGCCTCGGTCCTGATGCCATCGGCGAAGGAGAGCGTCGCGGTGCCGAACATATGCACATGCACGTCGCCCGGCTGGCGGAAGGCCGAATATTTGAAATGATGGTGCTCGAGATTGGCGATGGTGTGCGACATGTTCGCTTCGCCGGACAGGAACGGCTTTTCCCACAGAAGCTTGCCGTCGCGCCAGATGCGCGATGCGCCGCGGATGTCGGCCGGCAGGTCGCCGATCAGGATTTCGGGGCCGAACGAGGCGTTGCGCAGCTTAGAGTGGGCGAGGAATAGATAGTTCACCCGCTCCGTCACGTGGTCGGAGAATTCGTTCGATAGCGTGAAGCCGACACGGAACGGCGCGCCGTCGTCGCCGATCACATAGATACCGGCGATCTCCGGCTCCTCGCCGCCGTCCTGCGCGAAGGCCGGCGACATCAGGGGCGCGCCGGGGGCCACCGCCATCGTGCCGTTGCCTTTGTAGAACCATTCCGGCTGCACGCCGACCTGGCCCTTGGCCGGCTTGCCGCCTTCCAGCCCCATGCGGAACATCTTCATGGAATCGGTGAGCTCCTCCTCGCCGCCCTCGCTGAGCTTCTTGTGCATGGAATCGCGCGTCGCCGCGGAGCCGAGATGCGTCAGGCCGGTGCCGGTGAGATGCAGATGCGCGGGATCGGGGTGGTTGATCGGCGACACCAGCCTGCCCCTCTTGTAGGCGGCATCGAGATCGACCGTCTCGCCATAGCCCTTGCGCTCGATCAGCGCTTCGAGCCCGGTGCCGGTGCGCGCGGCCTCCATCGCCAGCGAATAGACGCTGCGCGCGCCGTTGATGATCCTGGTCTTGCCGCCGCCGTTGCGGGCGACGACGCGGATCGTCTCGGCGTCGTCGAGGATCTGGGAGATCAGCATGTTGAAATCCTCTCTCATTTTGCCGGCCGCCCGCGGGCAAGCCTTGACTGGCGCGGCGCGGAGCAATCCCCGCCACGGTTGAAACTCTTCGTCCGGATTGCGTTCGCGAGCCTGGTCCTTGCTGGACTCTTGGCGCCGACGGGTTGCCGGCAGCTTCGCGATCTGAAACCCGTATGCCTCCTTAAATCCGCTTCCGGCCTTCAGGCCTTGTTCTTGTTGTAGACGTCGAAGATCACGGCGCCGAGCAGCACCAGGCCCTTGACCACCTGTTGCCAGTCGACATTGACGCCCATGATCGACATGCCGTTGTTCATCACGCCCATGATGAAGCCGCCGACCACGGCGCCGATGACCTGGCCGACGCCGCCCATCGCCGAGGCGCCGCCGATGAAGACGGCCGCGATCACGTCGAGCTCGCTGCCGAGACCGGCCGCCGGCACCGCCTGGCCGAGGCGCGCCGCGATGATCAGTCCGCCCAGCGCCGAAAGCACGCCCATGTTGATGAAGACCAGCAGCGTCAGCCTCTCGGTGTTGATGCCCGAGAGCTGCGCGGCCTTGGCGTTGCCGCCCATGGCGTAGATGCGGCGGCCAATGGTCATGCGCTTGGTGACGAAGACGAACAGCGAGATCAGCACGCCCATCACCAGGAGCACGACCGGCAGGCCCCTGTAGCTCGCGAACTGGAAGACCAGGAACAGCGCCAGCGCGCTGCCGACCAGCGTCTTGACGACGAACAGCGGGAAGGGCTCCGCCTCATAGCCATGCCGCTCGCGCTTGCGCCGCGTCCTGAAGCCGAAATAGGCATAGGCGAGCACCGCGACCAGACCCAGCACGATCGTCGTCATGTGCAGCGTCAAGCCGCTGCCGACGATGGTCTTGCCGGCGGCATTCACCGTCGGCGGGATCAGCATCAGTGGGCCGATGACGTCCGGGATGAAGCCGGAGCTCAGCGCCTTGAAGTCGGGCGGAAGCGGGCCGACCGAAGAGCCGCCGCCGAGCAGCGCCTGGCAGATGCCGCGGAAGATCAGCATGCCCGCCAGCGTCACGATGAAGCTCGGTATCCGGTGATAGGCGATCCAGTAGCCTTGCGCGGCGCCGATAAGGCCGCCGACGATCAGGCAGATGATCGAAACCACCAGCGGATTCGAGAATATCCCGAGCGGCCAGATCACCATCATCATCGCGGCGAGCGCGCCGATGAAACCGGCGACCGATCCCACGCTGAGATCGATATAGCCGGAGACGATGACCAGGAGCATGCCGAGCGCCATCACGATGATGAACGAGTTCTGCTGCACCAGATTGCTGAGGTTGACCGGTTTGAACAGCGTTCCCGACGTCGTGTACTGGAAGAACAGCATGATGACGATCAGTGCGATGATCAGGCCGTATTCGCGCAGATTCGTCGTCAGCGCCGAGACGGCGACGCGCTGTCCCTGCTTGACGTCCTCGGCGACGCCGCTTTGCGGCGCGGGAGCGCTGTCTGTGCTCATGATGCTTTTCCTTCTCCGCGAACGATGGCGCGCATGATTTTTTCCTGGCTTGCGTCGCTTGCCGCCATTTCGCCGACGATACGCCCTTCATTCATGACATAGATGCGGTCGGAGATACCGAGCAGTTCAGGCATTTCCGACGAGATGACGATGATCGCTTTGCCCTCGGCGGCGAGGCGCGCGATGATCGTATAGATTTCGTACTTCGCGCCGACGTCAATGCCGCGGGTCGGCTCGTCCATGATCAAAACCTCCGGATCGGCGAACAGCCATTTGGACAGCACGACCTTCTGCTGGTTGCCGCCCGAAAGGTTGCCGGTGAGCTGGTAGACGCTGGAGGCGCGGATATTGGTCTTCTTGCGATAGTCGTTGGCGACGCTCATCTCGCGCATGTCGTCGATGACGCCGCGGCTGGAAACGCCGCCCAGATTGGCCAAAGTCACATTGTGCTTGATGTGGTCGATGAGGTTGAGGCCGTAGGTCTTGCGGTCCTCGGTGACATAGGCGATGCGGTTCTCCACCGCCTTGCTCACTGTCGAAAGATCGAGCGGCTTGCCCCTGAGCAGCACCTCGCCGCTGATGCGCCGGCCGTAGGTGCGGCCGAACAGGCTCATGGCGAATTCGGTACGGCCGGCGCCCATCAGCCCGGCGATGCCGACAACCTCGCCCTTGCGCACATTGATATTGATGTTCTTGATCACCTGCCGCTCGGCATGGATCGGGTGGTAGACCGACCAGTCCTTGACCTCGAAGATGACCTCGCCGATCTTCGGCTCGCGCGGCGGGTAGCGGTCGTCGAGCGAACGGCCGACCATCGAGGTGATGATGCGGTCTTCCGAGATGTCCTTCCTCGGCAGGGTCTCGATGGTGCGCCCGTCGCGGATCACCGTCACCTTGTCGGCGACGCGGTTCACCTCGTTGAGCTTGTGCGAGATCAGGATCGAGGTCATGCCCTGGCGCTTGAACTCGAGCAGGAGGTCGAGCAGCGCCTGGCTGTCCTTTTCGCTGAGCGACGCCGTCGGCTCGTCGAGGATCAGAAGCTTCACTTCCTTGCTCAGCGCCTTGGCGATCTCGACCAGCTGCTGCTTGCCGACGCCGATGTTGGTGATCAGCGTCTTGGGGTCTTCCTTGAGGCCGACCTTCTTGAGCAGGGCGCTGGTGCGCGTCTCGTTGGCGTCCCAGTCGATGACGCCGTAGCTGGCGTGCTCGTTGCCGAGGAAGATGTTTTCCGCGATCGACAGCATCGGCACCAGGGCAAGCTCCTGGTGGATAATGACGATGCCGATATGCTCGCTGTCGTGAATGCCTTTGAAATTGCATTCCTCGCCGCGGAAGATGATCTGGCCGTCATAGGTGCCGGACGGATAGACGCCCGACAGCACCTTCATCAGCGTCGACTTGCCGGCGCCGTTCTCGCCGACGATGGCGTGGATCTCACCTTCCTCGACGCTGAGATTGACGTTCGACAACGCCTTCACGCCGGGAAACGTCTTGGTGATGTCGCGCATCTCCAAAATCGTCGAGGCCATCAGGATCTGCTCCCTGGCGCACGGCTCCCAATCGGCATCGATCGTGGAAAGGCCTGTGCGCAAAATCAACATGCTGCGGCGGCTTCGCGTTGCGGATCGGCGCGTGACGCTGCAGAAGCCGGCAAAAACAATACCGGGGTCGGCTCTGAACGAAAAGGGGCCCTGCGTTGCGCAGGACCCCTCCCTTCGAGGCTGGATTACTTCAGCTCGTCGGCCTTGATGTAGCCGGAGTCGACGACCTGCGCCTGATAGTTCGACTTGTCGACCTCGTGCGGCGTCAACAGGATCGACGGAACGACCTTGACGTCGTTGTTGTAGGTCTTTTCGTCGAGGCCGTCGGGCTTGCCGCCGGAGAGCACCTTGTCGACCAGCTGCACGGTGGCCTTGGCCAGTTCGCGGGTGTCCTTGAACACGGTCGAATACTGCTCGCCCGAGATGATCAGCTTGACCGAGGCGGTTTCGGCGTCCTGGCCGGTCACGATCGGCCAGGGCTGCGCTTCCGTGCCGTAGCCGACGGCGCGCAGCGAGGCGGTGATGCCGCGCGACAGGCCGTCATAGGGCGACAGAACGCCATCGACGCGGCTGCCGTCCGAATAGTTGGCCGAAAGCAGGTTGTCCATGCGCGCCTGGGCAGTGGCGGCGAGCCAGCGCAGCGTGCCGACCTTGTCCATGCCCGTCTGGCCGGACTTGATCTTGATCGAGCCGTCATCGATCAGCGGCTGCAGGACCGACATGGCGCCGTTGTAGAAGAAGAAGGCGTTGTTGTCGTCCGGCGAGCCGCCGAACAGCTCGACGTTCCACGGCTTGGTGTTCGGGAAACGCTCCTTGAGGCCCTTGACCAGCGAGTTCGCCTGGATGACGCCGACACCGAAATTATCGAAGGTGGTGTAGTAGTCGACATTGCCCGTCTTCTTGATCAGGCGGTCGTAGGCGACGACGACGACGCCTGCGTCATTGGCCTTCTGCAGCGCGTCGGCCATGGTGGTGCCGTCGATCGAAGCGATGATCAGCGCCTTCGGGCCCTTGGTGATTTCGTTTTCCAGCTGGCTGAGCTGGTTCGGGATGTCGTCCTGCGCATATTGCAGGTCGACGGTGTAGCCGAGCGCTTCGAGCTGGGACTTGACGGCGTCGCCGTCGTTGATCCAGCGCTGCGAGGTCTTGGTCGGCATCAGCACGCCGACGAGACCCTTGTCGGCGGCATGCGCCGAATAGGTCATGGCGGCGATGCCAAGGGCCGCGACGGCGGCCAGCGTCTTGATGATCTTCACGATTACTCTCCCTGGTTGATGGACGCGACACCTCGGGGCTTCGCGGGCCGCGCAACCGAACAGGTGCGCTGGCGCGCCACTGTCGGCTTTATCGATCTCCGGTATCCTCCCAATCGGCCCCGCGGCGCAGTTTAAATCGATACGAATTTGCTCGTTGCCGACCGTTGCGCCTCGGAACGCGCGAAGGGTGGGTCCCTTTGACATAACTGTCAAATGCGATCTTTGCTGGTTGCTATATCGAAACTGATATAGCTTAAGGAGCTGATAGAACCCGGACAAGAGACCGAAAACCATGGCGGCATTGCGCGATCCCGATGCGATTTCAGGGAGTTACGAGAAGTTGCCGGGAGATGGCGAGACGCTGCTGCGCAGCGGCCTCAGTCTTCGCCATATGCGCATGATCACCGCCCTGGACGATCACGGACGGGTGAGCGCCGCCGCCCAGGTCATGAACATCTCCCAGCCGGCCGCCTCGCGCATGATCGCCGAGATGGAGGCGGTGCTCGACGTGAAGTTGTGCGAACGGCTGCCGCGCGGCGTGACGCTGACCCCTTTTGGCCAGGCGCTCGCCCGCCGTGCCCGCTCCATTTTGCTCGAGATGCGGGAGGCCGACCGAGAGATTTCCGAGCTCAAGGCCGGCAAGGGCGGCTCGGTCTTCCTCGGCGCGGTGACGGCGCCGGCGATCGAATTGGCCGTGCCGGCGATCCGTGAGATCCGCCGCATCTATCCGCGCATCGAGATCACCATGCAGGTCGAGACCTCGAACGTGCTTGCCCGCGAACTGATCGCGTCGCGTCACGACTTCATCATCGCCCGCATCCCCGACGACCTCAATCCGCGGCTCTTCGAATCGCGCGTCATCGGCGTCGAGAAGGCCTGCCTCATCGTGCGCCGCGGCCACCCCTTGGCGAGCGGCCGGATGGTGCGGCTGGAGGAGACGGCGGGCTATGACTGGGTGTTCCAGTCCGGCGGCTCGCCGCTTCGCCAGGCCATGGAAAGCAACTTCTTGAACCGCGACATTCCGCTGCCCGACCGCATCCTCAACACCTCTTCGCTGTTGCTCACCTTGGTGATGGTGGCGCAGTCCGACGCCATCGCGCCGGTCTCGATCCAGGTCGCCAAGTTCATCCAGGGCGGCGACGGGCTGGCCGGCGCCATCGATGTCGTGCAGACCGAGTTCGACATCGAGGTCCGGCCCTACAGCCTGATCACGGTCAAGAATCGCGTGCTCTCGCCCGCCGCCAAAATGCTGCACGACTTCATCCTGCGCGAAGTGGGGTAATGGAACGAGAATGCTACTTGTGCGTTCAAACCGATCGGCCGCTCGCTGGAGCCCGTTGCGGGTGAGGGAAGGCTGCCGATGCTCAACAGCTCGGGAGGTTTCGATGGAACGTCGGTTGTTTCTGACTGGAATGCTTGGGGTTGCGGGGGCGGCAGCGCTTGCAAGCCTGGCCGGACCAGCCAAGGCGGTTGCCGGCATCCCCAAAGGCAACGGGATTCTCGATGAATTGGACAAGCCGGATCCGGCCATCTACGAGGAGGATGACCAGGCCGATCTGCTGCAGCCAGCTCAGTATTACCGCCGTCGGTATTACCGTGACCGGTACTACCGCCGCCGCCGTCGGCGCGTTTGGAGACGGGTCTGCCGCCGCTACTGGCGCTATGGCCGGCGTCATGTCCGCTGCTGGCGCCGCCGCGTCTGGATCGGCTTCCGGCTCTAGGCCGATAGCAACTACCTGCCCCGGGGCCTACCGGGTGAATCGCTGACTGGGTCTTGCATGGGTGTGCAAGGCCCAAACGTTCGCTTACAAACAGCCGAATTCACCCTCGCGCAAACTGCTCGGCCTGAGGGTCGATCCGATGCAATTCCGCCCCGCGATGGCCGGCAGCCGACCTGAATCGGACGCGCAATTTGGCCCCTTGGTGAGGTCTGACTCAAATCCCTGCAGTGCAAGCTGGAGCGGGTAGCGGGAATCGAACCCGCGCGTTCAGCTTGGGAAGCTGACAAGCTACCATTACATCATACCCGCGTCGGCCACCTCGTTAACATGAGGCCCGGGCTGCAAGCAATCGGCAAAGCAGCGCTGCCAATGAAGGCACCCCCCTGGACCTCCAGCAGCGCCGCTTGATGGCGGACAAGCGAATGCGTATTTCTGGGCCACGCTGCCGAATCGGGCGGCTCGAACTGGAGAATGGCCTTGTCCGCATTGACGCGCTTTCTTGGCGACACGCCGCTCAGGGTGTTCCTGAAGCTGCTGGTGGTCTCCTTCCTCGTCGGCCTCGTCATGCATGCCTTCGGCTGGTCGCCGATGGACGTCTTCTATGGCATCCGCCAGTTCTTCGTCGATCTGTGGAATCTCGGCTTCCACGCCATCGACCGCTTCCTGGGCTATATCCTGCTCGGCGCGGCGATCGTGGTGCCGGTGTTCATCCTGCTCAGGATCGCCAGCTACAGGAAATAGCTCGGCGTAGCATCACGCATATCGGGAGGCGACCTCGAACAGGATGGCGTGCCGCGCGGCCAGCGCCGGCACGTCGGTCGAGTAGCCGCCGCCGATGACGCCGCAAAACGGCACGCCCTGCTCACGGAAATGGCCGATGACCATGTCTTCGCGGGCGCTGAGGCCATCGTCGCTTAGTGCCAGCCGGCCCAGCCTGTCCTCGGCATGGACATCCACGCCGGCATTGTAGAAGACGAGGTCCCAGCGCCTTTGCCGGGATAGGTCCGGCAGGATGGCGGCGAGCCGCTCGAGATAAGCGCCGTCGCCGGTGCCGTCCGGCAAGGCGACGTCGAGGTCTGAGGCGATCTTGCGCACAGGGTAATTGCGCTCGCCATGCATGGAAAAGGTGAAGGCGCGAGGCTCGTCCTTCAGGATGTTGGCCGTGCCGTCGCCTTGATGCACGTCGAGGTCGACAACCAGCACATTTTCGACGGCGCCTTCGGCCAGCAGCGCCAGCGAGGCGACGGCGACATCGTTGAAGGTGCAGAAACCGGCGCCTTGCGCGCGCCTGGCATGATGGCTGCCGCCGGCCGCGTTGCAGGCGATGCCGTGTCTCAGCGCCAGCCTGGCGGCCAGCACCGTGCCCGCGGTGGCAAGCTGCGCCCTCAGCGACACGCGCGGACCGACCGGAAAGCCGATCTCGCGCTCTATTGTCTCCGGCACCTGGCAGGCGATTACCTGATCGACATACTCGGCCGCGTGCGCGAGCTTCAGCCGCGCGGCCGGCGCCGGTTCCGGCATCGAGAGCGCGCCCGGTGCGGCCAGCCCGCGCATATGCAAGGCCTCCATCAAAAGCGGATATTTGCTCATCGGAAAGCGGTGGTTGACGGCGAAGCCGGCGTCATAGTCGGGGTGATGGACGATCTGCAGCGGCATGGATCGGGAGGCCTGCGCCAGCTCTGAGCAATTCCAGGAAAAGTGTGAAACGGTTTTCCGTCCGGAATTGCGTAAGGCCAGCGGAAAATTCGGTTGGCAGTTCGGCGGATGGTGGTTGCGTGGCGCCGGCAAACTGAGGCACATCGGGTTCTCGATCAAGCCGCAATCAGCCAGGCAGCAATGGACGCAACCCAAGCCAGCGCCAGATCCTTCGCGGTCACCAACCGCTCGGTGCTGGCGATCGCCGTGCCGATGACGCTTGCCTATCTGACGACGCCGCTGCTCGGCATCGTCGACACGGCGGTGGTCGGCCAGTTCGGCGACGCGGCCTTGCTTGGCGGCCTGGCGGCGGGATCGCTGGTCTTCGACGTCGTCTTCACCACGTTCAATTTCCTGCGCTCCGGCACCACCGGCCTCGTCGCCCAGGCATTCGGGCGCGGCGATCCGCTGGAGGAACAGGCGGTGCTGTGGCGCGCCGTGCTGATCGCGGTCGTCGCGGGCGTCATACTTGCCGCTCTTTCGCCGCTCTTTGCCGTCGCCGGCCAATGGTTCATGGGCGCCGAGCCGCGCGTCAGCGCGGCGATGTCGGTCTATATCCGCATCAGGCTGCTGGCAGCGCCTTTCTCGCTCATCAACTACGCCATACTGGGCTACGTGCTGGGGCGCGGCGAGGGCGGGCTCGGGCTGATGCTGCAGGCCGTGCTCAACGGCATCAACATCGCGCTCTGCTTCCTGCTCGGCCTCGAGCTTGGCTGGGGCGTTGCCGGCGTCGCCTGGGCGACCGTCACCGGCGAGTTCCTGGCCATGCTGCTTGGCCTTGCCATCGTGCTCAACCGTTTCCGCAAGCTAGAGCGGCCGTCACGCCGCCGCATCCTCGACCTCCCGGCCTACCGGCGCATGCTGTCGCTCAACCGCGACATCATGATCCGCTCCTTCTCGCTGCTTGCCGCCTTCGCGCTGTTCACCAGGCAGGGCGCGCAATTCGGCACCGTGACGCTCGCCGCCAACGCCGTGCTGATGAACTTCTTCCTCATCGCCGGCTATTTCCTCGATGGTTTCGCCACCGCCGCGGAGCAACTGGCCGGTCGCGCCATCGGCGCGCATGCGCCTGCCCCGTTCCGGCAGGCCGTCCGGCTGACGCTGATCTGGGGTTTTTGTCTTGCCGGCATCGCCACGCTCATCCTGTTGACCGTCGGCACCAGTCTGGTGGCACTGGTGACCACGTCTCCAGAAGTCCGCGCGGTCGCCGACACCTATCTGCCCTGGGCGGCCTTCACGGCGCTGAGTGGCGTGCTGGCCTTCCAGATGGACGGCGTCTTCATCGGCGCTACCTGGTCGCGCGACATGCGTAACATGATGCTGTTGTCGTTCCTCGTCTTCAGCGCCGCGCTCATCACCCTGGCGCCGGCCTTCGGCAACAACGGCCTATGGGCGTCGCTGCATGTCTTCCTGCTGGTGCGGGGAGCGAGTTTGCTTGCGGTGCTGAGGCTCAGGGTGCGCACGGCATTTTAGGGTCGATTGTTCAGCTTCGGTTGGGCGCCGGCGTTTCTCAGCCCCAGAGATCGGTCGAGAGATACTTCAGGCCGGAATCGCAAATCACGACGGCGATCGCCTTGCCTGATTGATCACCGCGCAGGAGACGCAGCGCAGCGGCCACATTCGCTCCCGAGGAGAAGCCGCCGAAGATACCTTCGCTGCGCGCGAGCAGGCGCGTGGCCTCGCGTGCTTCATCGCCGGAAATCTGAAGATAACCATCGACGGGCGCGTTGTTCAGAAATGCCAGGTCCGGCATGGCGTAGCCGCCGCCTTGAATGGGGTGCTCGGGCTGGGTGACCGTCTCTCCCGCGGCGGCCGCGGCCCCCTCGGGCTCGACGATGAAGCACTTGATCAGAGGGTTGCGTTCCTTCAGCGCCCTTGCCACCCCGGCATATGTGCCGCCCGAGCCGATGAAGTCGACGAATGCATCGACGGCGCCATGGCTGGCGTCCCAGATTTCTGGCCCGGTTCCGTGATAATGCGCAAGCCAGTTCCCGTCGCGATGGAACTGGTCGGCGCGGTACGCGCCACGTTCCGCCGCAACCGCTTTGGCGGCCTGCTCGACGAGCGCCAGGTCGCCACCCGAGACCTGCCCCGGCACCGACCTCGGCAGCTGGTCCACGAGGATGACTTCCGCGCCGAGCGCCGTCATCATGCGTGCACGCTCTTCGGAGTTGCCCTTCGACATCACCGCGACGAAGGGGTAACCCCTGACGGCGCAAATGATGGCGAGCCCCGTGCCCATGTTTCCGGAGGTAAGCTCGACCACCGTTTGACCCGGCTTGATGGCGCCGGATCTCTCGGCCTCCTCGATTATTCCAAGTGCCGCACGGTCCTTCTTGGAAAAGCCCGGATTGAGATATTCCAGCTTGGCCAGGATTGCGCCGTCGACGCCCGCCTGCGCCGTCAGCCTGTCGAGCCGGACCAATGGCGTTCCACCGATCGAGTCCACGACGGAGTCCAGAATTTCGGCCATCGTTTGTCGTCCTGATTGGTGGGAACTCTCAGAGTCGTTCGGACCAGCTTGCGCAGCCGGTGTCGCGCAGCTCTCCGATGGATTTGAGGTGTTCCCTCTCCGCAAAGCGCGCCATGCCGGCAACGATGCGCCCCGGCAGCGCCGGGCCGGCATAGATCATGCCGGTGTAGAGCTGGACGAGGTCGGCGCCGGCGCGGATCTTTTCCAATGCGGCCTCGGTGGAATCGACGCCGCCGACACCGATAATGGCCATGTCGGGTCCGAGCAGCTTGCGCATGCGGGCCAACACAGCGGTGGAACGCCCGAACAGCGGCTTGCCCGAAAGGCCGCCGGCTTCGCCGGCCGCGGTCGCGCTCCGCAACCCGGTCCGCGCCAGCGTCGTGTTGGAGACGATGACGCCGTCGATCTTTTTCTCGCTCACCTCGGCGGCGATGTCTTCGAGTTCCGCCTCGACGAGATCCGGCGCGATCTTGAGGAAAACCGGCGGTTGCGCCGACGCGGCCGCACGCGCGGCCATCACCCGCGACAGCAATTCGCCGAGCTGCTCGCGCGCCTGCATGTTGCGCAGGCCTGGCGTGTTGGGCGAGGAGATGTTGACCGTCAGATAGCTCGCATAGGGCGCGAAGCGGGCGACGCCGCGCTCGTAGTCGGCGATGCGGTCGGCGCTGTCCTTGTTGGCGCCGATGTTGACGCCGACGATCCCCGGTCGCCCCTTGCGCGCCGCAAGCCGTTTTTCGGCCGCCGCGTGGCCTTCATTGTTGAAGCCCAGTCGGTTGATCACCGCCTCGTCCGCCGTCAGCCGGAAGATGCGCGGCTTCGGATTGCCCTGTTGCGGCAGCGGCGTGACGGTGCCGACCTCGGCAAAGCCGAAGCCAAGCCCCAGCAGCGCGTCCGGCACTTCGGCGTTCTTGTCGTAGCCGGCGGCCATGCCGAGCGGGTTCGGGAAATCGAGGCCGCAAAGGCTCAGCTTGAGCCGCGCGTCGCGCGGCGTCGTCGCCCCAACCGGAAGCCCGCAGCGCAGCGCCGCGATCGACAGGCCGTGAGCGGTTTCCGGATCGAAGGAGAAAAGCAGTTTCTGGCCGATCCGGTCGAGCACGCTCATTCGCCCTCCAGCGCCGGGAATTCGTGGCCACCGGCGCCGTGCGGCAGCGGTTTCACCCAGAGAACGGCATCGAGAGCGAGCGCGGCGTAGAGATGCGGGAACAAGGCACCGCCGCGCGACACCTCGTATTTCAGCGCCTCGCCCAGTTTGGCCCCGTCGATGGCGATCAGCAGCAGGTCCGTCTGTCCGGCGAAATGCTTGGCCGCCGTCTCGCGCACCTGGCCGGCGGTGGAGAAATGGATGAAGCCGTCGGCGATGTCGATCGGCGCGCCGATGAAGCGCCCGTTCCTCTCGGCTTCGCGCCAAAGCGCCTCGGGGGCAATCTTGTAGATAATCTGAGACATTGTCGCGCTATAATCCGAACCGAAGGTAGGGGGAAGGCTCAAGCTCGACTCTTCCCCATTTCCGGCGCAAACCTGTGATATGGCGCCTTCACTGGCTCATGGAGGAACAACATGCGTCTGCAGCACATCCTGATCCCCGCGGCGCTTTGCTCGCTGGTTGCCGCTTCCGCCTATTCCGAGGAGACCGACCACTACCGCTTGGAGAAGTCCGCCGACGGTTATGTCCGCATGGACACCCGAACCGGCGCCATGTCGATCTGCGAGGAGCGCTCCGGCCAGCTCGTCTGCAAGATGGCCGCCGACGAGCGCGCCGCGTACCAGGACGAGATCGACCGGCTGGACAATTCGGTCAAGGCGCTCGACGCGCGCGTCGCCAAGCTCGAGAATTCGCTCTCCGCCCGGCTGGAATCCAACCTGCCCAGTCAGGAGGATTTCAACAAGTCGCTCGGCTACATGGAGCAGTTCTTCCGGACCTTCAAGGACATCGTCAAGGACATGGACAAGGACGATGGCGACGGCGGCACCAAGCTGAATCAGAAGACCTGAACCGGGCGCGCGGCCGAGCCGTCCTGGGAAAAACCCCGCGCGCGGCCTTTGCCGCTTGAAAACGCGCCGCGTCGCCGCATAATCGGTCCGGTCCCCGCAAGAAGCACACAATGATGATGGGATCGGGGGAGGAATATTTGCCGTCGGGCCACACTTTCGTCATTGCCGACGACCATCCGCTTTTTCGCGGCGCGCTGAAGGAGGCGCTGGCCGGCATCGGCGACGTTGCCGCCATCCATGAGGCCGGCGATTTCGAAAGCGCCAAGGCGCTGGTGCTCGCCAACGAGGATGTCGACATGGTGCTGCTCGACCTGTCGATGCCGGGCGCCAGCGGCCTGTCCGGCCTGATCGCGCTGCGCGGCATCCATCCGGCGGTGCCGCTGGTGGTGGTATCGGCGCATGACGATCCCGTCACCATCCGCCGCGCGCTCGATCTCGGCGCTTCCGGCTTCATCTCCAAATCGGCGAGCATGGAAGAGATACGCGGCGCCGTGCAGGCGGTGCTTGCCGGCGATATCGCCGCGCCCACCGGCGTCGAGCTGGGCGTCGAGCGCGATCCGGAAATCTCCGACCTGATCAAGCGGCTGCAGGCGCTGACGCCACAGCAAACGCGGGTGCTCGGCATGCTGGCGGAGGGCCTGCTCAACAAGCAGATCGCCTATGAGCTCGGCGTTTCCGAGGCCACCATCAAGGCGCATGTCTCGGCCATCCTGCAGAAGCTCGGCGTCGACAGCCGCACCCAGGCCGTCATCCAGCTTTCGAAGATCGGCGGCGATCCGCTGCAGCCGGTTGGCTGATCATTCCGCCGCCGGCGCCAGCGGCCTGACGCGCGCCATCATCGAGCGCAGCACCGCCGGCTTCAGCGGCTTGTTGATGAGCGGAATGTCGAGCCGGTCGGCAGCCGCGCGCACCTCGCTGGAGCGGTCGGCGGTGACCAGCACGCAGGCAAGGTCCCGTCCGTAGGCGGCGCGCAGTGTGGCGATCGCATCGAGGCCGGTGCCGCCGTCGAGATGGTAATCTGCCAGCACGAGGTCCGGCTTCGGCGCGCCGGGTTTCAGCAGATCGCCTGAGCCCGAAGCCGTCTCGACATGGCATCCCCAGCCTTCGAGCAGCAGCCGCATGCCGTCGAGGATGCGCGCGTCATTGTCGATGCACAGCACATTGAGCCCGGCAAGCGTCGAGGCGGAGCGGGCCGGCGCCTTGCCGGCCTCGCGCGGCGGCGCGGCGACCGCCGCGACCGGCAGGATGACGGAAAAGCGCGTCCCCCTGCCGGGGTTGGAGTGGATGCGGATCTCGAGCCTCAGCACCCTGGCGATACGGTCGACGATGGAGAGCCCCAGGCCAAGGCCTTCGGCCTCGCGCACGCCCTCGTCGAGGCGCGTGAACTCGTGGAAGACCGTGTTGAGCTTGTCGCCGGCAATGCCGATGCCGGTGTCGATCACCTGGATCTCGGCCAGTTCGCCGCGTCGCCGCACTCCAACCAGGATGCGACCCTGGCGCGTGTATTTGATGGCGTTGGAAACGAGGTTCTGGATCAGCCGGCGCAGCAGGTTGCGGTCGGTCATGACGCCGAGCGAGGATGGGATGATCGTGAGTTCGAGCTTCTTTTCAGCGGCAAGCGGGCGGAAATCATTGCCGATCTGGCCGAGCAGTCCGCCGAGGTTGAAGGCGGCGTTCTCGGGCTTCATGGCGCCGGCGTCGAGCCGCGAGATGTCGAGCACGGCGCCGAGGATGGTCTCGACCGATTCCAGCGAGGATTCGATATTGACCGCGGCCTTGCCGGCCGGTCCCTTGCCCGCCTTCTCGATCAGCGACGAGCAATAGAGCCGGGCGGCGTTGAGCGGCTGCAGGATGTCGTGACCGGCGGCGGCCAGGAAGCGCGTCTTGCCGAGATTGGCTTCCTCGGCCAGCATCTGCGCCTGCGCCAGCTCTTCGTTGACGCGCGTGAGCTCGATGGTGCGGGTCTTGACCCGTTGCTCCAGCGATTCATTGGCCCGCTTCAGCGCCAGGTCCTGCTCGACGCGGCCGGAAATGTCGGCATAGGTGGCGACGATGCCGCCGTCGGGCATCGGGTTGGAGCGCAGCTCCAGGATGCGGCCGCTGGTCCTCAGCTCCATTTGCCACGGGCCGGCGAAACTGGTCAGCCGGTTGAGCGTGGTCACGCGCTGGTCGGCGGGAATGTCGCCGCGCTCGGCGAGATGGCGCAGGATCCGGTCGAGCGAGACGCCGACCTGGCCCATCTCGTCCGGCAGGTCGAACAGCAGCCGGTATTGCCGGTTCCAGCAGATCAACCGGAAATCGCGATCGAAGACGGTGATGCCTTGCTCCATCTGGTCGAGCGCGATCTGAAGCAAGTCGCGATTGTGCTGCAGCGCCTCGGTGGCGTCGTCGAGCAGCTTGAAGGCATCCTTGGAGTCGCGGTCGTTGCGGCGGAAGAGCAGCGACAGGATCAGCCGCGCCGAGGAAGAGCCGACGGCGCTTGCCAGCAGTTGCTCCGAGAAGCGGATGACATCCATGCTGGCCTGTTCGGTACCGTGCAGGGAGACTTTCGCGTCCCTTTCGAAGGATTGGAACGAGCGCTCCGTGCGCTCGACGCCGAGATAGCGCGAGATCGTATCCTTCAGGTCGTTGACGGTGACGGCAGTGCGGAAGCGCCTGAGGCTCGGCATCGGGCCGGCCTCGCGCGGCACGAAGATCGCCGCCTGGATGCGCTCCAGCGGCACGGATGCGCGGGAGAGGGAGCCGAGGACAAAAAACAGCGCGTTGACCGAGAGGCTCCACAGCACGCCATGGTTCAGCGGCTCGCCGACGGTGCCGAACAGCGCCTGCGGCCTCAGCGCCTCGAAGCCGAACAGGCCGTGGGCCACGATGTCGGAAGCGGGACCGACGAGCGAGGGGAGCAGCAGCGTGTAGCCCCAGACGGCGATGCCGGCGACCATGCCGAGCGCGGCGCCCCGGCCATTGGCGCGGCGCCAGATCAGGCCGCCGATCAGCGCAGGCGAGAATTGAGCGATCGCGGCAAAAGACATCAGGCCGATCGAGGACAGCCGCGCGCTGTTGGTGCTCTCGCGATAATAGAGGAAGGCGATGAACAGCATGATGAAGATCGAGGCGCGGCGCACATTGAGGATGAGCGTCGACCAGTCCTCGTTCTCCGAGGAACTGGTCTTGAGCACGCGCCGCACGAACAGCGGGATGACGAGATCGTTGGAGATCATGATCGACAATGCGACGCTCTCGACGATCACCATGGCGGTCGCCGCCGACAGGCCGCCGACAAAGGCGGCCATCGCCAGCAGGTCATGCCCGCTGAGCAGCGGCAGCGACAGCACGTAAAGGTCGCTGCTGGTCCTGGCGCCGACCAGCGACAGGCCGGCAAAGGCGATCGGCAGCACGAAGAGGTTGATCGCCACCAGATAGAGCGGGAACACCCAGGTCGCCGTGCGCAACTCCGCCTCGCTGCGGTTCTCGACGATGGTGACGTAGAACTGTCGTGGCAGCATCAGCACGGCAAAGCCGCTCAGGCCGGTCAGCACCAGCCAGGTGGCCAAAGAGGTGCTGTAGCTCATGGCCTGGCGCACCTGGCCATTTCCGGCGAGCTTGGCGAACATGTCGCCGGGCCCGCCGAAGATCAGGAACGTCACCATCAGGCCGATGGCGAGAAAGGCGGCGAGCTTGACCACGGTCTCGACCGCCACCGCGAGCACCAGGCCGTCCTGATGTTCCGTGGCGTCGGCATGGCGGGTGCCGAACAGCACCGCGAACAGCGCCAAAAGCATCGCCACCACGAGCGAGATATCGCTGACGAACGGATCGAAGGAGGGCGGCGAGCCGGTATAATGCTCGACCATCAGGCTGACGGAGCCCGAGATCGCCTTCAGCTGCAGCGCGATATAGGGCACCGCGCCGATGGTCGCGATCAGCGTCGCGATCGCCGCGACGGTGAAGCTCTTGCCGTAGCGGGCGCCGAGGAAGTCGGCGATCGAGGTGATCTTCTCGCTTTTTGCCAGCCGGATCATGCGGCTGAGCAGCGGGAAGCCGAACACGAAGACCAGCACCGGGCCTGTATAGATGCCGAGGAATTCGAGGCCGCGCTCGGAGGAAAGGCCGACCGAGCCGAAAAAGGTCCAGGACGTGCAATAGATGGCGAGGCTGAGCGCATAGATGAAGGGCCGTGCCCGGCCCAGGCCGATGGTTGCCGCACGCCGGTCGCCGACGCTGGCGATGGCGAAAAGCAGCGTCACATAGGCGATCGCGATGATGACGACGAACCAGCCTAACACGGTCCGCACTTCCTCCCTGGCCGTTTGCCTCCTCCGGCAATCACGCAACCACAGCTTGGCGCCTGAGTCCATCGCGGCTTTCGGCGCATATGTGCTTGATGACGCTGCGTAAACACAAAGCGGTGCTTTGGCCTATTTTCCGGTTTTGCAACTGGGGGTTTTTGTTATGGTGGCCTGGGGCCGGCGCCGAAGGACATTGGTGAGGCGGCAGCGCGGTCCGTCACGGAGGGTCGAATGCTGAAAGAATTCCAGGAATTCATTTCCAAGGGCAATGTGATGGACTTGGCCGTGGGCGTCATCATCGGCGCCGCCTTCGGCAAGATCGTCGATTCCTTGGTCAACGACATCATCATGCCGATCGTCGGCGCGATCTTCGGCGGGCTGGACTTCAACAATTACTTCTTCGGACTGTCCTCGAACGTTCATTCGACCGCGCTGGCCGATGCCAAGAAAGAGGGCGCGGTCTTCGCCTATGGCAGCTTCATCACCGTGGTGCTGAACTTCCTGATCCTTGCCTTTATCATCTTTCTGATGGTCAAGGCCGTGAACAATATGCGCAAGCGTCTGGAGCGCGAAAAGCCCGCGCCTGCCGCTGCGCCGCCGCCGGCCGACGTACAGTTGCTGACCGAAATCCGCGACCTGCTCGCGAAACGGTAACTCCGCAACGAGCGCCCTGGACCAAAACCCCGGCCGCTTGCGGCCGGGTTTTCTGTTTGCGGCTGTCGTAAAAGAGGCTAGCAGTCACGAAAAACCGGACGGATTCTTGCATGACCCTGATCCAGACCTTGCGCACCGAAGCCCGAGCCGCACCCGAAAGCGGCATCGTTGCCGTCGTCAATCACGGCCGCTTGCGCGAAGGCCTGATCCCGCTCTGGGCCGGTGAGGGCGATCTGCCGACGCCGGCCTTCATCAGCGATGCCGCCGCCAAAGGGCTGGCCGACGGCGAGACGTTCTACACCTGGCAGAAGGGTATTCCCGCGCTCAGGCAGGCGCTCGCCCGCTACTACGCCAGGCATTTCCGCAGGACCTTTGCCGAGGAAGAGTTCATCGTCACCGGATCCGGCATGCATGCCATCCAGCTGGCCATCGACGCGGTCGCCGGCAGCGGCGACGAGGTGATCTATCTCTCGCCCGCCTGGCCGAATTTCGCCGCGGCCGCCGGCGTGGCGGGCGCGGTGCCGGTGCCGGTCACCCTCGACCAGTCCGGCAATGGCTGGTCCTGCGATGTCGACAAGATCGCCTCCGCGATCACGCCGCGCACCAAGCTGTTGTTCATCAACACGCCGTCCAACCCGACCGGCTGGACGGCCGACAAGGAGACGCTCCAGGCGATCCTCGATCTCGCCCGCCAAAAGGGCCTGTGGATCATTGCCGACGAGATCTATTCGCTGTTCCACTACGGCCATGGCCGCGCGCCGTCTTTCCTCGACATCGCCACGGCCGAGGACCGCATCCTGTTCGTCAACAGTTTCTCCAAGAACTGGGCGATGACCGGCTGGCGCGTCGGCTGGATCAAGACCCATCCCGCCTTGCAGCAGGTGTTCGAAAACCTGATCCAGTACTCGACCTCGGGCGTCGCCCAGTTCATGCAACGCGGCGCGGTCGCCGCCCTTGACGAGGGCGACGGCTTCATCGCCGAACAGGTGGAGCGCGCGCGTGCCGCCCGCGATCTCGTCTGCGGCATTCTGGGCGAAACCGGCAAGGCGCGTTTCACCGTGCCGCAGGGCGCCTTCTACCTGTTCTTCAGGGTCGACGGCCTCGCCGATGCCCGAAAAGCCGCCTTCGACATCGTCGACAACGCCAATGTCGGCCTGGCGCCCGGCACCGCCTTCGGCCCCGGCGGCGAAGCCTTCCTCAGACTATGCTTCCACCGCCGCCTCGATCAGCTCGAGGAAGCGGCGCATCGTTTGGCGAGGTGGATGAAGACGGTGTGAGGTCGTAGTCGGGCGGGAAGTGTTTGTTTGCGAACCCTTTTTCTGCACCGCTTCGTTCTTGGGCAGACGTGACGGCATGGATTCCAGGGTCTGCGCGCGTCGCTTCGCTCCTTGCTTCGCCCTGGAATGACGACGGAAGGACGGCCTCGGACAATCTCCAACGTTTGCGATTGTCGGTTGGCAAAATGGACGTCGTCATCCTAGGGCGAAGCAGTCGCGAAGCGACGTCGCGGAGACCCTAGGATCCATGCCGTGACTTAGGAGCGGCGCAGCGTTGGAAAACGAGAAACAGTGATAAGCGGAGCGCGGCCAGCGCTCCGACAGCTGCAAGTCACCCGCCTGATTTCGGCACCAGGAGCGGAATGATCCGATCGGTCTTGGCGACAGCGGGACGGCCGGAGCTGGCATAGGGAATGCCCAGCGCATCCCAGGTCTCGACCAGCGCGTCCTGCAATTCGGCGATCAGCGCGTCCGAATGGAACGGCGTCGGCGTGATGCGCAGCCGCTCGGTGCCGCGCGGCACCGTCGGATAGTTGATCGGCTGGATGTAGATGCCGTGCACGCCGAGCAGGCGGTCGCTGGCCATCTTGCAAAGCTCGGGGTCGCCGACCAGCACCGGCACGATATGGGTGGCCGATTCCATCACCGGCAAGCCGGCCGCCGCAAGCACCTGCTTGGTGCGCGCCGCCTGGCGTTGCTGCGCGTCGCGCTCGACCTGCGAGCGTTTGAGGTGGCGGATAGAGGCGGTGGTGGCGGCGGCGATGGCCGGCGGCAGCGCGGTGGTGAAGATGAAGCCCGGCGCATAGGAACGCACGGCGTCGATCACCGCGCTGGTGCCGGTGATGTAGCCGCCCAGCGTGCCGAAGGCCTTGGCCAGCGTGCCCTGGATGATGTCGATGCGGTCGGCCAGGCCTTCGCGCTCGGTGATGCCGCCGCCGCGCGGTCCGTACATGCCGACGGCGTGGACCTCATCGATATAGGTCATGGCGTTGTAGCGTTCGGCGAGCTCGACGATCTGCTTGATCGGCGCGATGTCGCCGTCCATCGAATAGACGCTCTCGAAGACGATCAGCTTGGCGCGTTCGCGCCCGGCCGCCTGCAGCAGGCTTTCCAGATGCGCGACGTCGTTGTGGCGGAAGATCTTCTTTTCCGCGCCCGAGCGCCGCACGCCTTCGATCATCGAGGCATGGTTCAGCTCGTCCGAGATGATCAGGCAGTTGGGGAGCAGCCGCGCGACGGTCGAGATCGAGGCCTCGTTGGAGACGAAGCCCGAGGTGAAGACAAGGGCTGCTTCCTTGTCGTGCAGGTCGGCGAGCTCATGCTCCAGCTCGACCAGCGGGTTGGACGTCCCGGAGATGTTGCGGGTGCCACCGGCGCCCGAACCCATCCGGCCGGCCGCGTTCTGGAAGGCGGCGATGACATCTTCGTTCTGGCCCATGCCGAGATAGTCGTTGGAGCACCAAACGGTGATTTCCTGGGCACGGCCGTTGGAACGCCAGATCGCGCGCGGGAACTTGCCCACCATGCGCTCGAGGTCGGCGAAAACGCGGTAGCGACGCTCGGCGTGGAGCTGGTCGATCGCATCTTCGAAGAACCGCTGGTAATTCATGTCGGCTTCCCAATTTTGCGGCGGATCATAGTCACTGCCCCATGCCACGTCCACCGGACCCAACCGGTCAAAATGCCACGCCTTTACCCTGTTCCTAACGATGCCGGATCGTGGCCTATTCCTGGCTGTTTGAAGCAGCTTTGTTTCAGTACGATGCCTCGGGCGGGAGGAACTGTTACGGACTTAACATTGTAGGGAGGCCAATGCATATCGCCCAAAAGTGCACAGCGGTTTGGGCGAACGACATAGGCTTTAACGGGCTTGCGGCGGGGTTTCCAGCGCGGTGGCTGTTGAGACAGTTTCCGATAAATCTTGATCAGCGAGGTAGATGATGACGGTTTTGGTGACGGGCGGTGCCGGTTATATCGGCAGCCACATGGTCTGGGAACTGCTGGACGCCGGCGAGAGCGTCGTGGTGCTCGACCGGCTTTCCACCGGCTTCGAATGGGCGGTGGCCCCGGAAGCAAGGTTGGTCGTCGGCGATGTCGCCGATCGTGACCTGGTTGGCCGGATCATCCGCGACAACAAGGTCGATGCCATCATCCACTTCGCCGGTTCGATCGTCGTGCCGGAATCGGTCGCCGACCCGCTCGGTTACTACGAGAACAACACCTGCAAGACCCGCACGCTGATCGAAACCGCGGTGCGCGAAGGCGTGCCGCATTTCATCTTCTCCTCCACCGCCGCCGTCTATGGCGGCGCCGGGCTGGAGCCGGTGCGCGAGGATGCCCGCCTTGCGCCGGAATCGCCCTATGGCCTTTCCAAGTTGATGAGCGAGTGGATGCTGCGCGATGCCGCCCTGGCGCACGACATCCGCTACACGGCGCTGCGCTATTTCAACGTCGCCGGCGCCGATCCAAAGGGCCGCACCGGACAGTCGACGCCCGGCGCCACGCATCTGATCAAGGTCGCCTGCGAGACCGCGCTCGGCAAGCGCCCCTTCATGCAGGTCTTCGGCAATGACTATCCGACGCCGGACGGCACCTGCATGCGCGATTACATCCATGTCAGCGATCTCGCCGCCGCGCACCGGCTGGCGCTGCAGCGGCTGCGCGCCGGTGGCGAGAGCCTCGTCGCCAATTGCGGCTACAGCCACGGCTATTCCGTGCTTGAGGTGATAGACAGCGTGCGCCGCGCCTTCGGCCATGACTTCGATGTGCGCATGGGGGACCGCCGGCCGGGCGACGCCGCCGCCGTGGTCGCCAATTCCGAGCTTGCCCGCAAGGAACTCGGCTGGACGCCGCAGCGTGACGATCTCGACTTGATCGTCAACGATGCGCTGGCCTGGGAACGAATCCTGACGACCAAGAACTCCGTTCGAGCCTGAGCAATTCCGGGAAAAGTGTGTAGCGGTTGGGTTCGGCGACTTCGCCGTAGCCTTCCCTCCGGAATTGCGTAATGAAACTGAGCTGTTGGGCCAAGGGCTCGTCCGGCGTCTTTAGACGAGGTATTGAGCCTCAAGCAGCGGTGCGCGGAGGCGCGCTGCCCTGTTCGATCCTGAGGGGACGGCATGAAGGTCTTGGTTCTCGGCGCCGGCGTGGTTGGCACGGCGGCCGCCTATTATTTGGCAAAGGACGGTCATGAGGTGACGGTGATCGAGCGCCACGAAGCGGCGGCGCGCGGCACCAGCCAGTCGAATGCCGGCCTGGTCTCGCCGGGCGACGCAACCGCCTGGGCCTCGCCCGCCGCGCTGAAAACCTTCCTGCGCGCGCTCTGGAACCACGACCTCGGCATCAAGGTCAGGCTGCGCCTCGATCCCTATTTCTATCTCTGGAGCCTGCGTTTCCTGCGCGAATGCACGGTGAAGCGGCTGCGCGCCAATACCGATATCAAGCTCAGGCTGGCACTCCACTCCCGCGATTGCATCAACGCGCTCTCGGAGGAAACCGGCATCCATTACGACGAACGCCGGAAGGGCATTCTCTACTTCTTCCGATCGCAAAAGAGCCTCGACACCGGCACCGACAATTACCGCTACATCGGCGAGCACGGCCTGCCGATCGAGATCGTCGGCCGCGAGCGCCTGGTCGAGCTGGAGCCAGGGCTCGCCGGCGTGAAGGAAAAGATCGCCGGCGGCATCTATTCGCCGATCGACCAGACTGGCGATTCCAAGCAGTTCACCGACAGGCTCGCGGCCTATGCCGCCGAGAAGCTCGGCGTCAAATTCCTGTTCGGCACGACGGTCCAGGGCCTCGACATCGAGGGCGATCGGGTGCGCGCCGTCATGACTTCGGCCGGCCCGCTCGCCGGCGACGCCATCGTCATCTCCATGGGGCCGGAAAGCGGCCTGCTCGGTCGCCGCTACGGCATCGACCTGCCGGTCTACCCGGTGAAGGGCTACACCGCGACGATTCCCCTGGAAGACGAAAGCAAGGGGCCGACCATGGGCGGCGCCGACGAGGACCGGCTGATCGGCTATTCGAGGCTCGGCAACCGCCTGCGCATGTCCTCGACGGCCGAATTCACCGGCTTCGACCGCAGCTTCAGGCCCGGCGATTTCAGAACCATCCTGGAAACCGGAAAGGACCTTTTCCCGGGCGCCTTCGACGAGAAGAAGGCCGTGCTGTGGGCAGGCCTGCGGCCGATGATGCCGAACTCGGTGCCGGTCATCGGCCAGGCGAAATACCGCAATCTCTATCTCGACACCGGCCACGGCCATGTCGGCTGGACCATGGCCTGCGGCTCGGGACAGTTCCTCGCCGACGTCGTTGCCGGCCGCAAGCCGCAGATCGATCCGCAGGGATTGCTCTACGGGACGGCGCGCTGAGCCGGCTTAGAGCTTCACGCCTGCTGCCAGGCCAACGCGTATTCGCCCCAGGCGCGCTCGATTGGCGGTGCGGTGCGTTCGCCTTTGCTCGTGACCGTAGCGCCATCCGACGCCAGCAGCGCGGCGCCGATGCTGGTGCCGGTCGAGGTCTCCGATGCAATGACGGGCCGTCTCGTCGCTGCCGCCAGCATGCGGATGAAAAGCGGGTTCTGCGCGAACGGTCCCTCGACGGTTGTCGGCCCGTCGCCGCCAATCAGCTCCAGGCAGGTCACGGTCATCAGCGCCAGGTAGAATGAGATGGCGGCGAAGCGCTGGCCGGAGCTCAGGTCGTCGGCGTTACACCATTGCGCGGCGCGCTGCGGAAACGGTCCGGAGCCCTGCTGAGTGGACGGCAGCAGCAGAGCTTTCTGCGCCAGCACGGCGGCAACGTCGTCTTCGCTCCATTCCTGTGGCTGGCCGTCGGTCAAAAGCGAGAACTCGCGTCCGCCCATGAAACGCGCCGACGGCACGGGATCGCCGAGCGCATTGACGTTGACCAGCGTGTCGCGCGCCGGATCGAGTTCCACCTTGCTGCCGCCGACCGCCATCGACACCACCCATGTGCCGGTCGAGACGACCGAGAAGGGCGGCTGATCTGACAGGAGGTGCGGCAGCAGCGAGGCGTTGGAATCGTGCAGTCCGCAGAATACGGGCGTCTGCGGGTCGAGCCCTGTGCGTTGCGCCAACTCCGGCAGGATCGGGCCAAGCCGATCCTTTGCTGGCCGCACCGGCGCCATCAACCGGCGCCATCCCATCCTGTCGACCAGCGAGGAATAGTCGGACGTCCAGGGATTCCACAGATCGGTGTGGCAGCCGAGCGAAGTCACCTCGTTGACCGCAACACCGGTCAGCCGCAGCGCCCAGTATTGCGGATACATCAGCATCGCGGCGGCCTTGGCGAATTCCGCCGGGAATTGTCTCTGCTGCCAGAAGAATTGCGCGCCGAGATTGAGGCCGATCGGCAACCGCGGCGTACCGGTTTCGGCGAAGGGCGGACGCACGGCGTCGTAGTCGGCCGCAAGCTGGTCGGGGCCGTCGAATTCATAGTCGAGCACCGGCAGCACCAGTTCGCCGGAGCGGTCGACCAGCGCACCGGTCGCGCCATGCGTGGTGATCGAGATCGCATCGATCCGCTGTTCGCGGTTGAGATCGGCCAGGCTGTCGAGGATGAACGTCCACAGCGCCTCGACATCGTGATGCGGGTAGGGCGCCTGCCGCACAGGAGCATTGGCGATACGGCGCAGTGCAATCTCGCTCAGCGTCGCGAGATCGACCAGCGCTACCTTGGCGTTGGTCTTGCCGATATCGATGACGGCGACGATCATGCCATATGGAACACGGTTTGCAGCGGAACCGCCACCGGCTCGTTGTCGGTTTTGGTTTCCATGAGGTCGGCCATATGCGCCCACCAACGCTGCATCACGGGGTGCTTTGGAAGGTCCGCCATGCCGTGGTTGTCACGCCGCCACAGCACCCCGAACAGGATGTTGGTTTCCTCGTCGAGATGAATCGAATAATCGGAGACGCCGGCCTGCTTCAGCAGATCAACCAGCTCGGGCCAGATCTCGTCATGGCGCCGCTGGTACTCGGCCTTCATGCCGGGATTGAGCTTCATCTTGAAGGCGTATTTCTCCATCAGGCGAAGCGTCCCTCGCGCAGCCGCCGCCAGACGATGGGCAGTGCGATGACGATGATCAGCAACAGGCCGATGAAGATCGACATGACGATGCCGGGCACGTTGAGTAGTCCGAGGCCAAAGGTCACCAACCCCATGATGAAGGCGGCGAGCACGACGCCCAGAATGCTGCCGGCGCCGCCGAGGATCGAGACGCCGCCCAGCACCACCATGGTGATCGCTTCGAGCTCGTAGCCCTGCGCGATCGACGGCCGCGTCGAACCGAGCCGCGAGGTGATCAGCACGGAGGCGATGCCCGACATCAGCCCGGTCAGGCAGAACAGGATGAATTTGATGCGGTTGACGCGCACGCCGGAGAATTGGCAGGCCACCGGGTTGTTGCCGATGGCAAAGACCCGGCGGCCGAAGCTCGTGCGGTGCAGGACGAACCAGTAGATCAGCGCCGCGATCAGGAACAGCGCCAGCTCGAACGAGAAGACCCACCAGACATAGCCTTGGCCGAAGAAGGCGAAGCTTTCCGGATAGCCTTTGTAGGCCTGGTCGCCGAGGATGATGAAGGCGATGCCGCGGAACAGGCTCATCGTGCCGATGGTGACGACGATGGAAGGCAGGCCGAGGCGGGTGACCAGCAACCCATTGAAGGCCCCACAGCCAAGGCCGACGACGATGCCGATCGCCACCAGCACTGGGGTGCCGGCGCCGGCCTGCACGGCCATGCCCATCATGGTCGAAGCCAAAGCCACGATCGCGGCAACCGAGAGATCGATCTCGCCGGAGATGATCAGCAGCGCCATGGCTAAAGCGATCAGCCCCTTTTCGGTGAAGTTGAAGGTCAGGTCCGACAGCGACCACGGGTCGAGGAAATAGGGCGAGGCGAAGCTGTTCACCGCGAAGATGGCGACCGCGATGACGACCAGCAGCGCTTCCCAGGAGAAGATCGCCGAGGACAGCGGCTTGTCGAGCCGGTCGGGGATATGGCGCGGGGCAGGGGTGTCGGTCATGCCGCTTCCGCCTTTCTCAGGATGATGCGGCCCTGCCGGCGCTCGCCGCGCGCGTTGAGCACCACGGCCAGGATGATGGCGCTGCCCGAGATCGCCATCTGCCAGAAGGGCGAGATGTTGATGACCGGCAGCGCGTTGGAGATGATGCCGAGGAACAGCGCCCCCAGCACCGCGCCGCCGACCGAGCCGATGCCGCCGGCGATCGAGATGCCGCCGATGACGCAGGCGGCGATGATGTTGAGCTCATAGCCGTTGGCGACCTCGACCGAGGCGATCACATAGCGCGAGATCCACAGATAGCCGGCGAGTCCGCCGATCATGCCGGAAATGCAAAAGACGATGAATTTGGTGCGGCCGACATCGATGCCGGCATAGACCGAGGCGGTCGGATTGACGCCAATGGCGTAGATCGAGCGGCCGATCGCGGTCCGCGTCATCACCAGGAAGAACAGCGCGATCACGACGATCGCGATCCAGGACAGCACCGGCAGGCCGAGGAAGGCAACGCGCTGGAAGTTGATGAAGTCCGGGCTCATCTGGTCGGCATTGACCCAGGCGCCGCCGGAGACGACGAAGGTGGCGCCCCGATAGATGGTGAGCGTGCCCAGCGTCACCACGATCGACGGGATGTTCAGCCGCCACACCAGGAAACCGTTGATCGCGCCGAGCACCAGGCCAACCAGCAGTGCGATGACGATCAGCACCGGGATCGGGATCGCCGGATGCGCTGCGTTGAGCATGGCCACCACCATTCCGGTGAAGCAGAGGTTGGAGGCCATCGACAGATCGATCGAGCGCGTCAGGATGACCACCATCTGTCCCAGCGCCAGGATCATCAGGATCGAGGTGTCGTTGAACACCTGGCGCAGATTGGCGGGGTCGGCGAAGCCGGGGAAGCGCGTCGAGATCAGGCCGATCAGCACGACGATGCCGGCAAGCAGCCAGATCTCGCGATATTTGAGGAAGCTCTTCATGCCGCGATCCCCGCTGCCGTCCGAACCAGCGTTTCGGCGTCGAGACCCTTGTTGTCGTAGGTCGCCGCGATACGGCCTTCGCGCATGGCCACGACGCGGTCCGACATGCCGAGGATTTCGGGCAGCTCGGACGACACCATGATCACCGACAGGCCTTGCGCGACCAACTCGGCCATGAAGCCGTGCACGGCGGCCTTGGAGCCGATGTCGATGCCCTTGGTCGGCTCGTCGAGGATGATCACCTTGGGCGCGGTCGCCAGCCATTTGGCGATCACCACCTTCTGCTGGTTGCCGCCGGAAAGGGTGCCGACATCCTGGCTGAGCGAGGAGGCGCGCAGGTCGAGACGCTCGGTGTAGGAGCGGGCGAGTGCGAACTCCTCCGCCAGCCGCAGCAGGCCGGATTTGGAGGTACGCGCCAGCGACGGCAGCGACACGTTCTGGAAGATCGGCAGGCCGATGACCACGCCCTGCTTGCCGCGTTCTTCGGGCACATAGACGATGCCGGCCTCGATCGAATCCGCAGCCGATTTCGGTGCGATCGTCCGGCCGTCGAGTGAAATCGCGCCCCGGCTCGTGCGGGTGATGCCGGCGATCGCCTGCATCACCTCGCTGCGCCCCGCGCCGACCAGCCCGTAGAAGCCGAGGATCTCGCCCTTGCGCAATTCGAAGCCGATATCGTCGAACTCGGTCGGATGCGACAGGCCGGAGATGGACAGCACCGGCGCGCCGATCTTCGGCTCGCGCTGCGGAAAGATGTGGTCGACATTGCGGCCGACCATCATGCGTACGATCTCGTTCTGGCTGGCGTCCTTGAGCAGGCCTTCGCCCACCATCTCGCCGTCGCGAAACACCGTATAGCGATCGGCGATGCGGTAGATCTCATCGAACTTGTGGCTGATGAAGAGCACCGCCTTGCCTTCGCTCTTCAGGAATTCGATCAGCAGGAAAAGCTCCTCGATCTCCTTCATCGAAAGGGCAGCGGTCGGCTCGTCCATGATGACGATGCGCGCATCGATCGACATGGCGCGGGCGACGGCTACAAGATGCTTGTTGGCGATGCCGAGATCTCTCAGTCGTGCATCGGCGTCGATATGGCCGGCGCGCATCGTCTCCAGCACCTCGCGCGCGTTCTTGCGCATGGTGCGCCAGTCGATGGTGCCGAAACGGGTGCGCGGCGCGTGGCCAAGGAAGATGTTCTCGGCGACCGACAGATCGTCGAACAGCACGGTTTCCTGATGGATGGCGGTGATGCCGTGGCCGAAGGCGGCATGCGCGCTCGGCAGCGTCGTGGCCTGGCCGTCGATGCCGATCTCGCCGGAGTCGGGCTGGTAGATGCCGGTCATGATCTTGACCAATGTCGACTTGCCGGCGCCGTTCTCGCCGATCAGCGCCGTCACCTGTCCAGGATAGAGCGACAGGCTGACATTATGCAGGGCACGCACGCCCGGGAAGCTTTTCGAGATGCCTGAGAGCGTCAGGCGAGGAGAGGCGCTTTGGGCCGGGCCTGAAGGCCCGGGCCGCTCCGTCTCTATTTTGCGCTGGGCTGTCGCGTCCATATCCGTATCAGGCCCCGAGAGAAGGTCCGTTTGAAGATGCGGCGGGACAATTGTCCCGCCGCAGGAACTTGAAGTCGACCGGAATCAGTAGATCTTGGAGAACTTGTCGATGTTGGTCTTGTCGAACTGGAAGGGCGGAGCCATCGCGGCCGAGTTGGTGTCGTCGAGCGTCACCTTGCCGACGCGGCCGATCGACAGCGTAGCGCCGGGCTTGGCTTCTTCCTTCTTCACCGCCAGGTCATGGGCGAGGTAGATCGCCGAGTAGCCGAGATCGATGGGGTTCCACAGCGCGACAGCCTGCGAAGCGCCGTTGTCGATGAACTTCTTGAATTCGGACGGCAGCGCCAGGCCGGTGACGTTGACCTTGCCGATCAGGTTCTCGTCGGTGACGACCTGCGCGGCGGCGACGACGCCGACGGTGGTCGGCGCGATGATCGCCTTGAGGTTCGGATAGGATTTCAGCAGGCCCTTGGCTTCATCGGTGCTCTTGGCCGAGTCGTCATCGCCATAGACGGTGGCGACCAGCTTGATCTTCGGGAACTTCTCCGGCAGCACCTTCTTGGCCGCCTCGATCCAGGCATTCTGGTTGGTCGCCGTCGAGGACGCCGAGAGGATCGCGACGTCGCCGCCTTCCGGCAGGTAGTCGGCGGCAAGCTTGATGATCGTCTCGCCGATCAGGCCGGTGTCGGACGGGTTGAGGTGAAGCTGGCGGCCTTCCTTGGCGACGCCGGAATCCCATGAAATGACGGTGATGCCGCGCTCCATCGCCTTCTTCAGCACAGGCACCAGGGCGTCGGCGTCATTGGCCGAAACGGCGATCGCGTTGACCTTCTGCGCGATCAGCGAATTGATCACTTCGATCTGCGCTTCGGCGGTCGCCTTGGTCGGGCCGGTGTAGATGACATCGACATCGCCCAGTTCCTTGGCCGCTTCCTCGGCGCCCTTGTTGGCGGCGTCGAAGAAGCCGTTGCCGAGCGACTTCACCACCAGCGCGATCTTGACGTTCTCGGCATAGGCGGCATTCACGAACATGGCGGTGGAAAAGGCCGCCGTAACCAGCAGTTTCTTCAAAAAGCTCATCGAATATCCTCCCTTGAGCGTTGCATTCCATCGCCGCTGCGGGCGTGAGTTTCCCTCAGGCCTGCAGTGAAGATTCTCCCTTGTCGCTTAACTGTCTGCGGGCGACGATCAGCGCCACGCCCGCCGTTTCCAGCATTTTGGCCTCGCGGTCCTCGATGCCGTCGTCGGTGATCACGGTCGCGATGCGCGACAGCCCGCACAGGATCAGGCTGGAGCGCATGCGGAATTTCGAGGAATCGACCAGCACCACCAGCTCGTCGGCCTGGTCGATCAGCTTCTGTTCCGCCTGGATCAGCAGCGGATCGCCTTCCATCAGTCCGAGCGGCCCCAGCCCCTGCGCACCCATGAACATGCGCCGCGCATAGAAGTTGCGCGTCACGTCATTGTCGAAGGGCGACAGGATGATGTTCTGCTCGCGGTAGATCGTGCCGCCCGACAGCATCACCGTGTTCTTCGAGTGCTTGAGCAGATGCTCGGCGATCGGGAAGGAATTGGTGAAGATCGGCATCCGGCGGCCGGTCAGGAAATGCACCATCTGGAAGGTTGTGGTGCCGCCATTGATGATGATCGGCTCGCCGTCCGTGCACAGGTTCACCGCTTCCCGCGCGATCGCCCGCTTTTGCGCGGCGTTCAGCGTTTCGTTGACCGAGAAGGGCCGGCCGGCAAGGCCGATGAACTGCGGCGGCGAGATCGCCTCGGCGCCGCCGCGCACCCGGCGCAAGCGTTTCTGGACATGGAGGGCCGCGATGTCGCGCCGGATCGTCGCCTCGGAGGAGTCCGTCAGCTCGACCATTTCCTGCACCGTCACCACAGGCTTTTCCTGGACGGCGGACAGAATGATCCTGTGGCGCTCTTTCTCGTGCATGGTTCCTCCCTGCCCAAGCATCAGGCCTTAGAAAACGCGCAGTGTCAATCATTTCCGATCAAATATTTTCATTGTGCAGTGCAATATGAGCGATATTGATCGTTTGTGATTGACAAGCGAGGCGCTTGCGTAGACATTCCCGGCGAGAAATGAGGGGTGCGGCGTTCGCGCTCCAAGGGAGGATACCTATGCTCGACAAGCGCTCCGGCTCGCGCCTCGCCAATCTTTGGGACGATGCAAAAGCCGAAGGGATGAGCGGTCCCGAGCTCCTGGTCTATCGCTCGAATACGCTGGGGTCCGACAAGCGCGTCACCAATTACGGTGGCGGCAACACCTCGTCCAAGGTCCGGCAGAAGGATCCGCTCACCGGCGAGGAGGTGGAAGTCCTCTGGGTCAAGGGCTCCGGTGGCGACAGCGCCTCGATCAAGCTTGACGGTTTCGCCACGCTTTACATGGACAAGCTGCGTGCCATCAAAGGTCTTTATCGCGGCGTCGAGCACGAGGACGAGATGGTGGGCTACCTGCCCCACTGCACCTTCAACCTCAATCCGCGCGCGGCCTCGATCGACACGCCGCTGCACGCTTACGTGCCGAAGGCTTGCGTCGACCACATGCATCCCGACGCCATCATCGCGGTTGCTGCCGCCAAGGATTCCAAGGCGATCACCAAGGAGATCTTCGGCGACGCCATCGGCTGGCTGCCCTGGAAGCGGCCGGGCTTCGAGCTGGGCCTGTGGCTGGAGAAATTCTGCCTCGAAAACCCCGATGCCAAGGGCGTCGTGCTGGAAAGCCACGGCCTGTTCACTTGGGGCGACACGCCGAAGGAGTGCTACGAGACGACGATCTCGGTGATCAACCAGGCGATCGACTGGTTCGAGCGGAAATCCGAGGGCAAGGCGATCTTCGGCGGCGAGGCGGTCCAGGCGCTCGACGCGCCGGCGCGCCGCGCCATCGCCGCCAAGCTGATGCCGAGGATCCGCGGCCTGATCTCCGAACAGAGCCACAAGCTCGGCCATTTCGACGATCAGCCGGCCGTGCTCGAATTCGTCAATTCGAGGGACCTGCGGCCGCTGGCGGCGCTCGGCACATCATGTCCCGATCACTTCCTGCGCACCAAGATCCGGCCGCTGGTCATCGAGTTCGATCCGGCCAAGCCGGATATCGACGCCGTCATTGCGCGGCTCGCCGACGACATCGCCGCCTATCGCGTCGGCTATCAGGCCTATTACGACAGCTGCAAGCATCCGGACTCGCCGGCCATCCGCGATCCCAATGCCGTGGTCTATCTGATGCCCGGCGTCGGCATGCTCACCTTCGCCGGCGACAAGGCGACGGCGCGCATATCCGGCGAGTTCTACGTCAACGCCATCAACGTCATGCGCGGCGCCTCGACGGTCTCGTCCTATGTCGGCCTGCCGGCGCAGGAAGCCTTCGACATCGAATACTGGCAGCTCGAGGAAGCCAAGCTCCAGCGCCTGCCGAAGCCGAAGGCGCTGGCCGGCCAGATCGCGCTGGTCACCGGCGGCGCCGGCGGCATCGGCCGTGCCACCGCCAACCGGCTGTTGCGCGAAGGCGCTTGCGTAATGCTGGCCGACATCGACGAAGCCGCGTTGGCCAGCGCCAATGACGAACTTTCGAAAGCCTACGGCAAGGACTTCGTCCGTCCGGTGCGGATCGATGTGACGTCGGAAGATCAGGTCGCCTCGGGCTTTGCCGAAACGTCGGTCGAATTCGGCGGCATCGACATCCTTGTGTCCAACGCAGGTCTCGCCTCCTCGGCACCGATCGAGGAGACGACGCTGGCGTTGTGGAACAAGAATATGGACATCCTGTCCACCGGCTATTTCCTGGTTTCGCGCGAGGCCTTCCGGTTGTTCCGCGCCCAGAAGATCGGCGGCAACGTCGTCTTCGTCGCCTCCAAAAACGGGCTTGCCGCTTCGCCGAACGCGTCCGCCTACTGCACGGCCAAGGCGGCTGAGATCCATCTTGCCCGCTGCCTCGCGCTGGAAGGGGCGGAGGCGCAGATCAGGGTCAATGTCGTCAATCCGGACGCCGTGCTGCGCGGCTCGAAAATCTGGACCGGCGAGTGGAAGGAACAGCGCGCCGCCGCCTACAAGATGTCGACCGACGATCTCGAGGAGCATTACCGCTCGCGCTCGATGCTGAAGCGCTCGGTCTTCCCGGAAGACATTGCCGAGGCGATCTACTTCTTCGCCTCCGACATGTCGGCCAAATCGACCGGCAATATCGTCAACGTCGACGCCGGCAACGCGCAGAGTTTTACGCGTTAGGCGCGCACTTCCCTTCTCCCCGTTCTACGGGGAGAAGGTGCCCGAAGGGCGGATGAGGGGCAGCGCCAGCCGACGAATACTGGGAGGAAATGCAGTGTCTGAAACGATCATCTCGACTGATGTCGTCGAAAAAAGCAACGCCGCGCGCAAACCCGACCTCGAGCGCGATTACGCCTCGCTCGGCGAGTGCCTCGACCGGCGCGGCATTGCCATCGACGCGATCCGCGACAAGGTCGAGAAATTCGGCGTGGCTATCCCGTCCTGGGGCGTCGGCACCGGCGGCACGCGCTTCGCCCGCTTTCCGGGTGCCGGCGAGCCGCGCGACATCTTCGACAAGATCGAGGATTGCGCCGTCATCAGCCAGCTGACGCAGGCGACACCGACCGTCTCGCTGCACATTCCGTGGGACAAGGCCGATGCGAACCGGCTGAAGCAGGCGGCGTCCCGCTTCGGCCTCGGCTTCGACGCGATGAATTCCAACACCTTCTCCGACGCGAAGGACCAGAAGCTTTCCTACAAATTCGGCTCGCTCTCGCATGCCGATGCCGGAACGCGCCGCCAGGCGGTCGAGCACAATCTCGAATGCATCGAGATCGGCAGGACGCTCGGCTCCAAGGCGCTGACGGTGTGGATCGGCGACGGCTCGAATTTCCCCGGCCAGGTCAATTTCGCCAAGGCGTTCGAGCGCTATCTCGACGCCATGCGCGAGATTTATGCCGGCCTGCCGGCCGACTGGCGGCTGTTCACCGAGCACAAGATGTATGAGCCGGCCTTCTATTCGACAGTGGTGCAGGATTGGGGCACCAACTACATCATTGCCAGGGAGCTCGGCGACAAGGCCTTCTGCCTGGTCGACCTCGGCCATCACGCGCCCAACGTGAACATCGAGATGATCGTGTCGCGGCTGATCCAGTTCGGCAAGCTCGGCGGCTTCCACTTCAACGATTCCAAGTATGGCGACGACGATCTCGACGCCGGCTCGATCGATCCCTACCGGCTGTTCCTCGTCTTCAACGAGCTGGTCGATGCCGAGCTCTCCGGGGCGGACGGCTTCAACCCCGCGCACATGCTCGACCAGAGCCACAACGTCACCGATCCGATCGAAAGCCTGATGCTGTCGGCGGTTGAGGTGCAGCGCGCCTATGCCCAGGCGCTGCTGGTCGACCGCAAGGCGCTGGATGGCTTCCAGGAGGAGAACGACGCGCTGATGGCGACGCAGACACTTAAAAGCGCCTACCGCACCGATGTCGAGCCGATCTTGGCGATGGCCAGACTGCGCACCGGCGGCGCGATCGATCCGGTCGCGGCCTATCGCGAGGCCGGCTACCGGGCCAAGGTCGCGGCCGAGCGGCCGGCAGTCGCCGGCGGTGGCGGCGGCATCGTCTGACAGGCAGATATCGGATTGATCTGGTCCAGCGCCATTGGCGGTGGACAGGTCCGCCGGCAGGGTCTTTCCTAGGCGTCCCCAACGCCAGGAGCACCGCCATGCCCTTGACCCGTCGGACGCTGATCGGCGTCACCCTTTTGCTCGCAATTGCCCTCGCGCCGCCGACCATCGTCCTTGCCGCCTCGCCGCAACCGGCCAAGGGCGAGCACGGCATGGTGGTGACAGCCCAGCATCTGGCGACCGAGATCGGCGTCGACGTGCTGAAAAAGGGCGGCAATGCGGTCGATGCCGCTGTTGCCGTCGGCTATGCGCTCGCCGTCGTCTATCCCAATGCCGGTAACATCGGCGGCGGCGGGTTCATGACCGTGCGCATGAAGGACGGCCGCACGACCTTCCTCGATTTCCGCGAGCGCGCGCCGCTCGCCGCGACCAAGACCATGTATCTCGACAAGGACGGCAATCCGGTGAAAGGCGCCAGCCTCGACGGCTATCTGGCGGTCGGCGTGCCGGGCTCGGTCGCCGGCTTCGAGATGGCACGCGAGAAATACGGCACGCTCGCCAGGCAGGATCTGATGGCGCCGGCGATTGCCTATGCCAAGGATGGGTTCGTGCTCAACCAGGGCGATGCCGCGTCGTTCGCAGGCGGCGCCGATCGTCTGGCCAAGGACCCGGCGGCGGCCGCCATCTTCCTGAAACCGGATGGCAAGCCTTACGGGATTGGCGAGAAGCTCGTTCAGCCGGACCTCGCCGCCTCGCTGTCGGCGATCTCGGAAAAGGGGCCGGACGCCTTCTACAAGGGCGCTATTGCCGACGCCATCGTCAAGGCGAGCGGCGCCAAGGGCGGCATCCTCGCCAAGGGCGATTTCGAGCAATATGCGGTGCGCGAACTGAAGCCGGTGACCTGCTCCTATCGCGGCTACGAGATCATCTCCTCGCCGCCGCCGAGCTCGGGCGGCATCATCATTTGCGAAATCCTCAACGTGCTCGAATTCTATCCGCTGTCCTATCTCGGCGCCGGATCGGCCGAAACGGTCCGTGTCATGGTCGAGGCCATGCGCCATGCCTATGTCGACCGCAACTCGGCGCTGGGCGATCCTGATTTCGTCGACAATCCGGTCTCGAAGCTGCTCGACAAGAACTATGCAAAAGACATCCGCGACAAGATCGATCCGTTCCGCGCCGGCGTGTCGAAGGGCCTGATGCCCAAGGGTTTCGGCGAGTCGAAGGAAACGACTCACTATTCGATCATCGACAATGACGGCAATGCGGTTGCGGTCACCTATACGCTGAACGGCTCCTTCGGCGCCGGGGTCGTCGCCGATGGCACCGGCATCCTGCTCAACAACGAGATGGACGATTTCACGCAGAAGCCCGGCGTGCCGAACCTCTACGGCCTGGTCCAGGGCGAGGCGAATGCCATCCAGCCGAAGAAGACGCCTTTATCCTCGATGAGCCCAACGATCGTGACCAAAGACGGCAAGCCGTTCATGGTCATCGGCAGTCCGGGCGGTTCGCGCATCATCACCATCACGCTCGAGGCGATCGTCAACGTCGTCGACCACGGCATGGACATCCAGCAGGCAATCGACGCGCCGCGCATCCATCATCAATGGCTGCCGGACACCATCTATGTCGAACCGTTCGGGCTTTCGCCGGACACGGAGAAGCTGCTTGCCGGCATGGGCTATCATCTGGACTTGAGCGACGAGACCTGGGGACAAGCCGCCGGCATTCTGGTCGGCGGCAAGAGCCTCAGCGAGATCGAGAAAGGCGGCGGCGCGCGCTACAACGGCGCCATTGACAGCCGCGCGGCAGCCGGCGAGGCTTTGGGATATTAAAGCATGATCCCAAAAAGGGGGAACGGGATCATGCTCAGATAAAATTACACAACCAGCGTGATGGTCGAGGCAATCAGCATCACGGCGGCGATGGCGACGAACAGCGCATAGATGCGTGGCCGGTCGAGCAGCAGCGCATTGCCGGAAATCCAGGCCGCCGTGGCCCCGCCAAGCGCGAACAGGAAGCCGTTGCGGTGGCCGAAGGACATGGAGGCGGCCATCAGGCCGCCGATGATCAGCGCGCCGAAGACGATGATGACGGCGACCGCGTATTTCTCGAAATCATTGCCGCCGCCCATCGCCGGCCCCATCGCATTGAGATTGGGCAGGTCGTCCGGGTCGAAAGGGTTGGTCGAGCCGTATTCGTCTTGACCGAGGGATTCGCGCATCATTCGTTCTCCGCTGAGCGGCAACAAACCATCAACGCCTGCCGAGTGCAACCCGGCAAAGCCGGCACGGCGATGCGTTCGCCGCCCCGCTGATGCCCGAGCGCCACGGTTTCCCGGTCGGTTTCAACGAGGTAGCGGCGTTGCGGTTCCACCTAAAGCGCGTCGCGCTGAAGCGGATTCCACAGTACACGACTCATTGGGGTTTTGATGGTCTTAGGGAAAGCGCTGAGCCATGCGGTTAGCGCGTTTTGGGGTGAGAAGTTGATCCATGCCCTG